>JAYWDK010000206.1:0-5145 GCA_043779845.1 Betaproteobacteria bacterium
CCACCCAAACTGCCACCCACGCTGCCACCCACGCTGCCCGCCAACCACAGCCCCGCCAACAACTGCAGCAAGGCGCCCCCGCCATGCTGCAACACCCGCGCCAACGCCAAGCCGCGAAACCGCTGCGCACGTGTGGCGTTCAGCGTGGCCAGCGACACCAGCCCCAAGGCGCCCACCGCCGCCGGCAGCCACAGCGGCCACAGCGTGCCGGTCCAGGCCGCCCAGGCCAGCGCGGCCAGTGCGCTCAGGCTGATGGTTAGCAACAGCAGGCGCCGGCACAGCACCAGCAAGGTGTCGGCTTCGGTGTTGTCACGGGCCAGCGGCAGCGCAAACTCATAACGTGCGCAGGCCACCACCGCCACGTTGGCCGCCACCGCCGCAAACAGGTGGTACTCGCCAAAGTCGGCCGGGCTGTAGACCCGCGTCAGCCAGGGCCCCAGCAGCAGCGGCAGCAGCTGCGCCAGCGCGCCACCGGCCAACAGCGTGAGGATGGCTCGTTGCATGCGGCAATTGCGGCCGTTGCGGCCTGGCCTCAGGCAGTACCGGCCGTGGTGGTGGGTGTGCTGACCCGCGTGCTGGACGCCAGCGCGCAGGCCCGCACCAACTCGGCCACCACGCGGTCTTGATCGGCCTCGCTCAGATCAGCGCTCATCGGCAAGCTCAGCACCCGCTGCCCGGCCCGGATGCTGTGCGGGTGGTCGCCGGCCTGGCAGTTGGCCGCGTAAGCCGGCTGATGGTGCAGCGGCTTGGGGTAATGCACTGCCGTGGGGATGCCCGCGGCCTGCAGCGCTTGCTGCACCGCTGGCCGCCCGTCCACCATCACGGTGTACTGGGCCCACACACAATCCCGATCAGGCCGGACAGTCAGCAATTGCACCGGCGCGCCGCTCTGCTGGATCAACCGGGCGTAGCGGTCACCCAGCCACTTGCGGCGTTCAAGCTCCCAGTCAAAACGCTCTAGTTTGGCCAGCACCACGGCGCATTGCAGCGTATCCATGCGCCCGCCCAAGCCGACGCGGGTGTGGTGATAGCGCGCACTTTGGCCATGCACGCGGATCTCGCGCGCGGCCTGGGCGATGGCCGCGTTGGTGGTGAACAGCGCGCCGCCGTCGCCATAACAACCCAGCGGCTTGCTCGGAAAAAAGCTGGTGCAGGCGATGCTGCTGACGTTGCAGCTTTTGCGTGGTGCGCCTTGGCCCGTGTACGTGGCGCCAAGACTCTGCGCCGCGTCCTCGATCACCACCAAACCATGGCGCAGCGCCAGCTGATTGATGGCGTCCATGTCGGCCACTTGTCCATACAAGCTCACCGGCATGATGGCGCGCGTGCGCGGCGTGATAACCGCCTCGATCAGCGTGCTGTCGATGTTGCAGGTGTCGGGCTCAATGTCCACGTAAACCGGCACGCCGCCCAGCAGCACGATCACCTCGGCGGTGGCGGCAAAGGTGAACGGCGTGGTGATGACCTCGTCGCCAGGCTGCAAGCCAATGGCCATCAAGGCGATCAGCAACGCCTCGGTGCCGCTGGCGACCGCCACGCAGTGCGGCGCGCCGCTGTGGGCGACCAGCGCGGTTTCGAGCTCTTTGACCTCGGGGCCCATGATGTATTGGCCGTGATCAAGCACACGCTGCATGCGCGCATCAATCGAGGTTTTGAGCGCAGCGTATTGCGACTTGAGATCGGTGAATTGCATGACGGTGGTTGAGTTCAGTCCAGCAAGGTGAGCGTGTCGCCCGAAAGTCGGTAGCGCTCAAAGGTGACAGGACAAGTGGCCTCGCCCTCGCCGTGCAACGGCAGGTTCAGGCGCTCGCCGTGGCGGCTCATCCAGCCCACGCGGCGCGCGGGCACGCCCACCATCAGCGCATAGGCCGGCACGCCGTGATTGACCACCGCGCCCGCGCCCACAAAGGCGTATTCACCCACGGTATTGCCGCAGACGATGGTGCAGTTGGCGCCCAGCGTGGCGCCGCGCCGCACCAGCGTGCGCCGGTATTCACCTTTGCGCACCACCGCCGAGCGGGGGTTGAACACGTTGGTGAACACCATGCTGGGGCCGCAAAACACGTCGTCTTCAAGTGTCACCGCGTCATACACCGACACGTTGTTCTGAATCTTGACGTTGTTGCCTATCAGCACGTCGTCGCCGACATAAACGCCCTGCCCAAACGAGCAGCCGCGGCCGATGCGCGCGCCCGCGCTGATGTGTACAAAGTGCCACACGCGGCAACCGTCGCCGAGTTGGGCGCCCGCATCAACGATGGCGCTGGGGTGGATGGTGGTGGCCATCGCGCTCAGTATTCCAGCGGCAGGTTGATGCGTTTGCCGTCGCGGGCCGAGCGGTACATCGCGATCAGCAGCTCCAGGCTCTTGAGGCCCTCGCGGCCGTCGGTCTCGGGCTCACATTCACCGTGCAGGGTTTTGATCACGTTGTCGTAATACAGCGGGTGGCCAAAGCCATACACCGAGGTGGTCTGGTAGCTGGCGTCGTCCAGGCCGGCGTCCATCCCGTGGGGCTCGGCAAACTCCCAGTGCTCAATTTTGTTGACCGCCACGCCACCAATGCGCACCGTGCCTTTTTCACCCAGGATGGTGATCGAGCCCTCAAAGTTTTTGGGGTGCGCCAGCATCGTGACGTTGACCGAGCCCATGGCGCCGTTGCGCCACTTCAAAGCGGCCACGCCCGTGTCTTCAACCTCAATGTCGCGCGCCAGCGTGCCGGTATAGGCCATCACGCTTTCCACCGGGCCCACCATCCAGTCCAGCAGGTCGATGTAGTGGCTGGCCTGGTTCATGAAAGCGCCGCCGTCAAACTCCCAGGTGCCGCGCCACGCGGCCGAGTCGTAATAACTTTGGGGTCGCGACCAGAACACGTTGACCGTGACCATGTAGATGCGGCCAAAACGCTCGGCGTGGATGGCTTGGCGCAGCAGTTGCAGCGTGCGGTTGCGGCGGTTTTGCTTGACCACGAACAAGCGCACACCCGCGTCGTCGCAGGCCTTGACCATCGCCAGCCCATCGGCCCAGCGTGTGGCCATGGGTTTTTCAGTCATCACGTGCAGGCCGGCGGCGGCCGCGTCGGCAGCTTGCCGCGCATGCAGGCCGCTGGGCGTGGCCAGCACCATGCAGTCCACGCCCAAACCCGCCGCCTCGCTCAGCATCAAGGCATAGCTGGCAAAACCACGCGCGCCGGTACGGGCAACGGCAGCGGCCAAGGCCACCGGGTCGATATCGCACACAGCCACCACTTCACAGCGGTCGGCGTGGCGCGTCATCGATTCAAAGTGGTTGTTGGCGATGCGGCCGCAGCCGGCCAGCGCGAAGCGAACCTTGCGGTCGGAAATGGCGGGGTGTTGCAAGTGCATGGAAGCGGCGCCGCCCGGGTTGATCCAAAGCTTGGATGCGGGGCTGGCCAGAGGGCCAAAGAGGGCGAATTATCGCGCAGGCCCATCGCCTGTCCGGCCCGCGCCCGGGCGGGCGGCCCGGCCCGTGATGGCCAGCTCAAACTCACTGCCTACAATTTGCGGCTTGCCCCGCTCCGCTTTGACGCGAGCGCGCCTGACCCTCACCCCAACCGCCCCAACCGCCCCAACCACCCCGCACCACAGCCCCGCCCCCAGCCCCCATGACCACCCACACCGCCCTGCCACACGCCGAGACCCCGGACGACAACAAGCTGATCACCGAGCGGCGTGAAAAGCTGGCGCACATCCGCCAGGCAGCAAAAGACGGCGCGGGCGTGGCCTTCCCCAATGATTTCAAGCCGCGCCACCATGCCGCCGATCTGCAAGCCCAGTACGGCGCACTGGAGAACGAGGATCTGGAGCCGCAAGCCATCGTCGTGACGCTGGCCGGGCGAATGATGCTCAAACGGGTGATGGGCAAGGCCAGTTTTGCCACGCTGCAAGATGGCTCGCTGGGCCCCAAAGACGCTGAAAACCACGGCCGCATCCAGCTGTTCATCAGCCGTGACGCGCTGGGCGAAGCGGCCTACGACACGTTCAAGCGCTGGGATCTGGGCGACATCCTGGGCGCCGAGGGCACGCTGTTCAAAACCCGCACCGGTGAGCTGTCGGTGCGCATCACCCGCCTGCGCCTGCTGACCAAGTCCCTGCGCCCGCTGCCCGACAAGTTTCACGGCATGGCCGATCAAGAGCAGAAGTACCGCCAGCGTTATGTGGACCTGATCACCGACGAGGCCGCGCGTGTGCGCTTCGTGGCGCGCAGCAAGGCGGTCAGTTCGATCCGCAGCTTCATGGTCGAGCATGCGTTTTTGGAGGTGGAAACGCCGATGCTGCACCCGATCCCGGGCGGCGCGAATGCCAAGCCGTTCATCACGCACCACAACGCGCTGGACCAGCAGATGTTCTTGCGCATTGCGCCCGAGCTCTACCTGAAGCGCTTGCTGGTGGGCGGTTTTGAGCGTGTGTTCGAGATCAACCGCAGCTACCGCAATGAGGGCATCTCGGTGCGCCACAACCCCGAGTTCACCATGATGGAGTTCTACGCGGCCTACTGGAATCACCATGATCTGATGGACTTCACCGAGCAGGTGCTGCGCCATGCCGCCATCGCCGCCACCGGCTCGGCGCAAATCACCTACGCCGGCAAGCCTGTGGCGCTGGACGAGCCCTTCACGCGTTTGTCGGTGCGTGAATCTTTGGTGGTGCACGCGGGTTTGAGCGACGCCGAATCCACCGACGCCGCCGTGCTGCACAACAAGCTGCGCGCCACCGGTGAAGAGCCGCCCGCGCACTGGAAGCTGGCCGAGTTGCAGTTTGGTTTGTTCGAGGCCGTGGTCGAAGAAAAACTCTGGCAGCCCACTTTCATCATCGACTACCCGGTGGAAGTGAGCCCGCTGGCGCGTGCGTCCGATGTCAACCCGGCTATTACCGAGCGCTTTGAGCTGTTCATCACCGGGCGTGAATACGCGAATGGTTTCTCAGAGTTGAACGACGCCGAAGACCAAGCTGCGCGCTTTCATGCCCAAGTGGCCAACAAGGACGCGGGCGACGAAGAGGCCATGTATTACGACGCCGATTTCATCCGCGCGCTCGAGTACGGCATGCCGCCCGCCGGCGGTTGCGGCATCGGCATTGACCGTTTGATGATGCTGATCACGGACAGCCCCAGCATTCGTGATGTGAT
>JAYWDK010000207.1:0-13793 GCA_043779845.1 Betaproteobacteria bacterium
ATGGCCCGTGTGGCAGCGAGGCCGTCCATGCCCGGCATCTGCACGTCCATCAAGATCAGGTCGGGCAAGGCGCTGCCGTGGCCCGTGGCCAGGTCCACGGCCTGGGCGCCGTCGGCGGCCAGGGTCACGTCCATGCCCACCGAGCGCAACAGTTCGGCGGCCACCTCCAGGTTGATCGGGTTGTCGTCCACCAACAGCACCCGCTGGCCCGTGCCGCGCTCGCGCAGCGCGGTTTCAGCCTGCCCCGCGCGCACGCCGCCGGCCTCGATGGTGAGACCCTGGCGCTGCACGATGCGCAGCAAGGTGTCGTGCAGCGACGACGCGCTGATGGGCTTGGTCAGCACCGCGTTGAAACCCACCTCGCGGGCCAGTTGGTGCAGGCTGGGCTCGTCGTAGGCCGTGACCAGCACGCTGGGCGGCAAACCCGCGCCGAGCAAAGTGCGCAAGCGGCGCATGGTCTCGATGCCATCCAGGGGCGCCATGCGCCAATCGAGCACCAGCAAATCGTAGGCATCGCCCTGGTTCAGCGCGCGCTGCACACGGTCCAGCGCGGCGGGGCCGGCGGCTTCCATGTCCACTTGCAGGCCCAGCAACTCAAGCCGGTCACGCAGGGCCACGCGGCTCTCGTCGAGATCGTCCACGAGCAGGGCGCGCAGCTTGTTCAGCGAGGGCGACGGCACGGCCGCAGCGGCGCTGCCGTCAAGCCCCAACCAGGCGGTGAACCAGAAGGTGCTGCCCTCGCCAGGCACGCTGTGCATGCCGCTCTCGCCGCCCATCAGCAGCGCCAGGCGGCGGGTGAGCGCCAGGCCCAGGCCCGTGCCGCCGTAGCGCCGGCTGGTGGCGCTGTCGGCTTGCTCAAAGGCGTTGAACAGGCTGAGTTGCTGCTCGGGCGTGATGCCAATGCCGGTGTCCTGCACCTCAAAACGCACCAGCGCGCGCCCGCCCTCTTCACGCAGGCGCTCGCCGCGCAGCCGCACCCAGCCCTTGTCGGTGAACTTGACGGCGTTGGCCAGCAGGTTGAGCAGCGCTTGAGACAAGCGCGTGGCGTCGCCGCTCAGGCGCTCGGGCAGGTGGTCGGTGTCGAGCACCAGCTCCAGCCCTTTGAGGCGCGCCCGCTCACTCACCATCTCACAGACGCGAACCATCAGCCCGTCGACCGAGAACAGGTTGGTTTCGAGCGCCAGTTTGCCGGCCTCGATCTTGGACAGATCGAGGATGTCGCTGATGAGCTGCAGCAAGTGCTGGGCTGCGGCAGTGAGCTTGTCGATGCGGTCGCGCTGCAGGGCGTCGCGGCTGTCGCGGCGCATCAGGTGGGCCAAGCCGATGATGGCGTTCATGGGCGTGCGGATCTCGTGGCTCATGTTGGCCAAAAACGCGCTCTTGGCGCGGTTGGCGGCCTCGGCCACGTCACGCGCTTGCTTGATTTCACGCTCGGCCTGCTTGAGCGCGCTGATGTCAAAGGCCATCGCGAACACGCCCACCACTTCGTCGTCGCGGAAATCGGGCACGAGATGCAATTGGTGCACCAGCAGCGCACCCGACGGCAGGCGGGTTTCGCGCTCAAAGTGCTGCACCTGGCCGGCCAAGGCCGCCTGATTTTGCGCCAACGACATCTGATGGTGCGCTTCACCCAGGATCTCGCGCCGGGTTTTTCCCAGGGCTTGCTCGGGCGTGCAGCGGTACCACTCATACCAGGCTCGGTTGGCATAGCGGCATCGCCCCTCGGCATCCCAGTAGGACACCCGGCCGGGCAGGTTGTCGCTCACGGCGCGGATAAAACGCTCACCGGCGGCCAGCGCCGCGTTGGCCGCCTGAAGCTCAACCGTGCGGGATTGCACCAGCGCCTCAAGCTGCTCGCGCTGCTGTTCCAGGGTGGCCCGCAGGCGGGCGCGATCGGTGATGTCGCGCGAGATGCCAAACAAGCCCGTCACCTGGCCCTGGGCGTCGCGCAACGGGCCTTTGACGGTGAGGTAGGTGCGGCGATTTTCACCCTCGCCGCTGCTGTCTTCGGAGGTGAGGTGGGCGCCGGAGTTGATCACCTGGGCGTCTTCGGCCGCGATGCGCGCCACGTCGGCGGGTGAAAAAAGCACCCGGTCGTCCCGGCCCAGCACGTCGGCCGCCGAGCGGCCCACCGCCGCTGCGGCGGCATGGTTGAACAGCAGGTAGCGACCCGTCAAATCCTTGGCGTAGATGGCGTCGGTGGCGTGCTCGGCAATGGTCTCCAGCACGGCCACCGTGCCCAGGCGCTCACGCTGCAACGCGGCGTCGGTCAGGGCGGCCCGCAAGGCCTGGCGCTGGGCGCTTTGCCGCGCCAGCAAAACCAGCGCCAGCATCACGGCCAAGGCGGCGGCTGCGATGAACAGCGCGTTGCGGCCGGCCGGGGCGTCAATCTCCCGGGCGTCCATCCTGGCCACGATCCACCAGTCGCCACCCGCCATGGGCAATACCACCGCGCGTGCCGGGACGGCGCCCGGGCCCATGCCGTCAAAAACCTGGCCTGCGGCTTGCTCACCACGCGCCACCCGCGCCACCGGCAAATCAGACGTGGCCAGCGGCACGCGCGAGCCCACGGCCACCAGGGGCTGGTGGCCACCCGGCAGCTCACTGGCGCTGAGCGCCACCAGATCCGGCCCATCACGGCGCCATAGCGTGGTTTGGCCGCCGTCGCTGGGCACCGGCCATTGCCCCAGCTGCGGCCATAGCACTTTTTGCGCGTCCAGGCGCATCACCACGGCCGCCCGCGCGGGCTGGCCGGTGGCCAACAAAGGCACCACCAAATCCAGGCGCAGCGGCAGCGCCGAGCCGGCAACAAAATAAGCGCCTGTGTGCATCACCGCGCCGCGCGCCAGGGCCTGCTGGGCTAGCCGATGCAGGGGCTCGCTCATGTCGGCGGGCACATCAGGCTCGGCCAGCAGCAGATTGCCTTGGGCATCCAGTACCAAAGCAGCCGCACCGGCGTTGGCACGCCGAAACGCCCCGGCCCGCTCCAACAGGCGCTGCGGGCCACTGGACAACGCGCCCGGCGGCTGCTTGAACATTTCGGCCCACAAGGGGCTGGTGGCCAAAAAGCGCGCCTGCGCCAAGCGCCCTTCCAGGCTGGCTTCAACCTGCGTGCGCCGCAGCTCAACCACGGCCAACAGGCGCTGCGCTGCCTGCTCGCGGTAGTGGCTCAGTTCGCGCCAGATCGCCAGCGAGGCCAGCGCAATGGTCACGGCCAGGCCCAGGACAAGCAGGGGACGATGGCTGCGACGCCGCATGGGCGTGGGCGCTGGCGTGAGCGCTGGCGTTGGGCTGGATTCAGGCGGGTTTGTCATGCATCAATCCGGCCGGACGCGCGGCCGATGGCCAGCAAACGCTCAGCATGGGGGATCAATATAAGGCCGGCGGCCGTTAGGCCCTAGGAGCCTGTCGGGCTTGGGATCGGGCCCGCGTTGACCCCGAAAATGGGCTCAGCCTAGGCGCGAAGCGCAGCCATACCGTTGGGTATGGCGAGCATTTGCAACGACGGATCAGCCCATTTTCAGGGTCAACCCGAAGGGCCGGGGAGATTTTCAGCGCCAGGCGTCGTTGCCGACTCGTTGTGTGGCTTGGCCACACGTCTCGTCGACGTCTAGCCCGGCACCGAAACTCTCCCCGGCGCGGGCCCGACCCCAAGCCCGGCAGGCTCCTAGCGCGGCTCAAGGCCCAACGTCCGCCGCCTGCGCCAGCTCGGCTGGCACGTGGGTTTGCGCCGTGCTGGGCTGCTCGGGCAGGCCGCCCAGGTGGTCATCCTCGGCCCAGCGCACGATGTGCAATTGATCGCCAGCCCAGCGCAAGCGGTTGATGCCGGTGTTGGGGATGTCGCATACGCGCGGGCCGTGCAGTGGCTGGGCCTGGGCGGTGCGCCACAACATATCCAGCACGCCGCCGTGGGTGACCACCGCCACGCGGCGCCCGGCGTGGGCGGCGGCCAGCGCGCGCAAGGCCTGCATCACGCGGGCGTGGAATACGACGTTGCTTTCACCGCCCTGGGGCAGCGCGTAGTCGGCGTCGTGGCGCACCCATTGCTGCCACAGATCCGCGTGGCGGCTGCGGATGGTGGGCACGTCCAGGCCTTCGAGCAGGCCAAAACTTTGCTCGCGCCACAAGGGATCAATCAGGGGTGTCAGCGCGCGCGAGGTGGGCCGTGCGACGGCCAGCGCCTGGGCGGTGCTGTGGGCGCGTTGCAGATCACTGCACACCAGCACGTCAATGGGCTCATGCAACAGCGCCTGGCCAAGCCGATCAGCCTGCTCTTGGCCCATGGGGTTCAAGGGCACGTCGATCTGGCCCTGAAAGCGGTGCTGGCGGTTCCAGTCGGTTTCGCCATGGCGAATCACGATCAACTCGGCGGGCAACTTGGTCATGGCCTATTGTCGGTGCTTTGCCGTGGCAGGCCGGTGTCAATACCGAGGCAAAAATATGACATCTTGTTGGAGCGGCCTGCGTGCAAGGCAGGCGCCGCCGCGCCGCACGCTGCTGACACACTCTGTCAGCAGGGCGGCTGAAAAATGGTAATCCCGTGCATGACCACCCACCGCCATGAAACCCGCAACGCAAACTGGGCCTACCCGCTGCGCTTTGGTTTGTTCAGCGTCAGCGTGTCTGACATGGACTGCATCGCTCAGGCCATGGCGGGCGCAATGGGCTGACCGGGCCGGCCGGGGCGTGCAATGCGGTGATGCGGTGTTTGCCGATGCTGGGCGTGGACCGACCAAGAACCCAAACTGCGCAAAGTCCAAAAATTGTTGAAAGGCCTGCTGGGGCGGTGCTTCAGCCAACGCGCACCGGTGGGTCGGGCGCCAGGGTTTGCGCGGCAAGCATGGGCCGGCTTGCTGCCTCAACCGGGCGCTTGGGCCACCAGGTTTTTTTGCATGAACACGCTCAGCGGATCATCGGCATAAGCGCCAAAGCGGCCGCAGCGCTGGTAACCGGTGGCCGCATACAGCGCCAGAGCCTCGGGCTGAAGTGGCCCGGTTTCCAGCCTGAGCCGCGTGCAGCCACGGGCCACGGCTTCGGTCTCGAGCAAGGCCAGCACGGCCCGCGCCAAACCCTGGCCGCGCTGCTGGGGGTCAACGTACAGACGCTTCAGCTCGCCATCCACCGCACCCGCAGCTGAGCCATCACCCGCCACCGCGTTCAGCACGATGGCGCCGCAAGCCACCGCCGCGCCGGTGCCGCTGCGGGCCACGGCAAACAGCACCGTGGGCTGTTTGAGCGATTCAAGATCCAGCGCGTAGCAGCTTTCGGGCGGGTACAGGCTGGCCTGGTAAGCGTCGAGCGCGGCGATCAGCCCGATCACCTCGGGCTGGTCGGGCGACTCCAGCGCCACCCGAGGCTCGTGACGTGCTTGTGGCAGGTCCTGCGGCACGCCTTAAACCGCCGCCAGCGCCTGGTTCAAATCGGCCAGCAAGTCATCGATGTGCTCGATACCCACGCACAGCCGCACGGTGTCTTCGGTCACGCCCGACTTGGCCAACTCTTCGGGCGACAACTGCCGGTGCGTGGTGGACGCCGGGTGCGTGGCCAGTGATTTGGCGTCGCCAATATTGACCAGCCGGGTGAACAGTTGCAGCGCATCGAGAAAGCGCTCACCCGCAGCCCGTCCACCTTTAACGCCAAAAGTGAATAGGCCCGAGGCGCGTCCGCCCATCATTTTTTGCACCAGTGCGTGGTCGGGGTGGTCTTCGAGGCCGGCGTAGTTGACCCAGCCTACTTTGGGGTGCGACTTGAGGTGCTGCGCCACCGCCAGCGTATTGCTGCAGATGCGGTCCATGCGCAGCGCCAGCGTCTCGATGCCTTGCAGGATCAGGAAGGCATTGAATGGCGACAGCGCCGCGCCCATATTGCGCAGCGGCACCACGCGCGCGCGGCCAATGTAGGCGGCAGCGCCCAGCGCCTGGGTGTAGACCACGCCGTGGTAGCTGACATCGGGCTCGTTCAGGCGCTTGAAGCGCTCGGGGTGATCGGCCCACGGAAACTTGCCCGAGTCAACGATGGCCCCGCCAATGCTGGTGCCATGCCCACCCAGGTACTTGGTGAGCGAGTGCACCACGATGTCGGCGCCGTGCTCAAACGGTCGGCACAGGTAGGGGCTGGGCATGTGTTGTCGACGATCAAGGGCACGCCGTGGCGGTGGGCAATCGTGGCAATGGCCGCGATGTCGGTCACGTTGCCCTGCGGGTTGCCCAGTGACTCCACAAAAATGGCCTTGGTGCGTGCGTCGATCAACGGCTCAAAACTGGCCGGGTTGCGGTAGTCGGCAAAGCGCGTGCTGATGCCGTATTGCGGCAGTGTGTGCGCAAACAGGTTGTAGGTGCCGCCATACAGCGCGCTGCTCGACACGATGTTGTCGCCCGCCTCGGCGATAGTCTGGATGGCGTAGGTGACGGCCGCCTGGCCCGAAGCCACGGCCAACGCCGCAATGCCGCCTTCCAGGGCCGCCACGCGCTCTTCCAACACGGCGTTGGTGGGATTCATGATGCGGCTGTAGATGTTGCCCGCCACCTTCAGGTCAAACAAATCAGCGGCATGCTGCGCGCTGTCAAATGAAAACGCGACGGTTTGATAAATGGGCACGGCCACCGCGTGGGTGGTGGGCTCGGGGCTGTAACCCGCGTGCACGGATTTGGTTTCAAAACGCCATTGACTGGTATCGCGGGTCATGTTGTGTCTCCTGGGGGTTGGGCTTGTCCGGTGAGTCTAGAGGCGCCGCGCGGCCAGGGCTTATGCTGCATTGCAATATCGATAGGTGAACAATGTCGCCAAACCGGGCTGGGCGGCATGCTGGTTGGTCGATAGCGGGCCCGCGCGTGACGGGCGTCGTTGCACCAAATGCACGCACGCAACTACAGTGTGCGCCTGTGCCGTCCAGCACCCGCCACCGTTCACCCAGGCGTCCATGCCCCAGACAACACTCCTGCACGATCCAACCAAGCGCCTGACCTGGCATCTGCGTGGGGAGCTGCGTGGGGGGCTGGGCGGATTGCAAGCCACTTGGGCCCGGCCGGTTTTACCGCTGGCGGCGCTGCTGCTGATGTTGACCTCGGCCCAAGTTCAAGCCCAGGCTCAAGTGCCAGGTCAAGCACCCGCGCCGAGCCCGGCCTTTGACGACCAGCTCAACAGCAGCCTGGCCGGTCTGACCGCGCCCATGGTGCCGCCCCGAGCGCCCTTGGGCTTGGTGGTGCCCGCCCAAGTGCAGCGCTGGCGCCAAGAAGCGCAATTGCTGGAGCACGGTGAAAACGGCATGCCACGCGATCCGGCGCGGGCCGCCACGCTGTACTGCCAGGCCGCCCAGCAAGGCGACGCCGAGGCGCAGTTCAGCCTGGCCTGGATGCTGACCAACGGGCGCGGCATCGAGCGTGACGACGCCCAGGCGGCGCATCTGTTTTTGGCCGCCGCCGAGCAAGGCTTGCCGCAAGCCCAGCGCATGGCCAAATCCCTGGGCACGCCGCTCGGTGAGCCCCCGCCCTGCCTGCGCCCACCCGAGATCGAGCGCCCCGTGGTGGTGGTGGCCGCCATCAAGCCCGGCGCCGCGCGCTGGGTGGCACCACCGCCGCCTGATTTGCCTGCCAACGCGCCCGCGCCCATCGTCAATTTTGTCAAGCTGATCGCGCCCGACTACCAGCTCACGCCGCAGCTGGTGCTGGCCATCATGGCCACCGAATCCAACTTCAACTCGCAGGCCCTGTCGCCGCGCCAGGCGCAGGGCCTGATGCAACTCATCCCCGACACGGCCGCCCGCTTCAAGGTGCGCAACGCCATGGACCCGGCCCAAAATATCCGGGGCGGCATGGCCTACTTGCGCTGGTTGTTGGCCTATTTTGAGGGCGACGTGGCGCTGGTGGCAGCCGGTTACAACGCCGGCGAACACGCGGTTGAGCGCTACCGCGGCGTGCCGCCGTATGCCGAAACCCGCGATTACGTGCGCCGCATCCTGGCCGCCGTGGGCACGCTCAAACACCCGTTTGACGCCCGCATCACCGCGCCATCGCCCACGCTGCCGCTGATGCGCAGCGCCAGCACGCCCATGCTGCGGCGTTAGGCGGCAGGGTGGCGTGGCAGTTGGCGCTCAGGGGGCAAAATATTCGCTTGGCCAAGTGCCGCGCGGCATGCAGGGCAACAGGAGCATCCCAATGGCGTGTTTTCGAATTCATGGCCCAACCAGCGCGCCATGCATCGCGTCGCTGCCCTTTGGAGGCGCGCTGAGTTTTGCGAGTTGACTTTGGGCGAGCCAGTTCGGGGCGTCAATGCGCTGAACGATGGCACCAATGCATTGGCCCGCATGCCGCTACCAGGCTCGCTTGGAATGCAGCCCGCGCCACTCGGCGTGCCAGCGGGAATTGTCGACAAAGACACTCGCATGTTGGCCGCAGTTGCCTACGGCGAAGGCAGCACGGCGCTGGGCCCGCGAGCGCAGGCCCGCATTGGCCGGCGTCGCCGAATGGCAGTTCGCGGTGTAGCACTTCGTGACTTTGCGCCCAGGTCGCTTCCTCGTTTTTCGACTAAGCAAACACACAAGCCTTCGTTCCGCAACGCGGGCTGAATTTTTAGCATCGGGTCTTGTTAAGCCCCTCGCTGAAAGTTGCCCATGTCTCCGTCGCACTTGTTTCGCCTTTTTCGCCTAACGCTCAAAGAAAGCGTACTCGTGGGCGTTCTGGTAGGCGCGCTCATGGGCGCGATGGCCACCAGCGTGATGGCCAAGGACATCACCCTGCTCAACGTCAGCTACGACCCCACACGCGAGTTGTATGCCGACGTCAACAAGGGCTTTGCGGCCTTGTGGAAAGCCCAGACCGGCGACACGGTGAGCATCCGCCAGTCGCATGGTGGGTCGGGCAAACAGGCCCGCGCCGTGATCGACGGCCTGGAGGCCGACGTGGTGACGCTGGCGCTGGCCTACGACGTGGACGAGTTGGCCCACCAGGCCAAGCTGCTGGCGCCGGACTGGCAAAGCCGTTTGCCGCATCACAGCGCGCCCTACACCTCGACCATCGTGTTCCTGGTGCGCCGTGGCAACCCCAAGGCCATCAAGGATTGGGACGACCTGATCAAGCCCGGCGTGGCCGTGATCACGCCCAACCCCAAAACATCGGGCGGCGCACGCTGGAACTACCTCGCCGCCTGGGGCTTTGCGCTCAAAAAATACGGCAGCCCCGCACAGGCCCAGGCCTTTGTAGTCAAGCTGCTGGCCAACGTGCCGGTGCTGGATTCGGGCGCGCGCGGCGCCACCACCACCTTTGTGGAGCGTGGCATCGGCGACGTGCTGCTGGCATGGGAAAACGAAGCCCAGCTGGCGCAAAAAGAGCTGGGCCCGGACAAGTTCGACATCGTCGCGCCCAGCGTGTCCATCCTGGCCGAGCCCCCGGTGGCCGTGGTCGACAAGGTGATGGACAAACATGGCACGCGGGCCGTGGCCCAGGCTTACCTGGCTTACCTGTACTCGGCCGAGGGCCAGGCCCTGGCCGGCCGCCACCACTACCGGCCCACTGACCCGGCGGCGGCGGCCCGCGTGGCGGCGCAGTTTCCGAAGATCAAGCTGTTCACGGTGGACGAGGTGTTTGGCGGCTGGGCCCAGGCCCAAAAAACCCACTTTGCCGATGGCGGCACGTTTGACCAGGCCTACACCAAAAAGTAACGCTGGATCAACGCGACCATGTTTTTGCGCCGCACCCTGCTCAAGCGCCACAGCGTGCTGCCCGGTTTTGACCTGGCACTGGGCTTCACGCTGCTGTACCTGAGCTTCATAGTTCTGATCCCGCTGTCGGCGGCGTTTCTCAAAACCGCCACCCTGACCTGGCCGGCGTTTTGGGCCACCGTCACGTCGCCGCGTGTGCTGGCCTCGTACCGGCTGACCTTTGGCGCGTCGCTGGCGGCGGCGCTGCTCAACGCGTTTTTTGGCCTGATCGTGGCCTGGGTGCTGGTGCGCTACACCTTCCCGTTCAAGCGCTTCATCGACGCGCTGGTCGATCTGCCGTTTGCCCTGCCCACGGCGGTGGCCGGCATCGCGCTCACCGCGCTCTACTCACAAAACGGCTGGATCGGCCAGTGGCTGGGCTTCAAGGTCAGCTTCACGCCAATCGGCGTGTTTGTGGCGCTCACCTTCATCGGCCTGCCGTTTGTGGTGCGCACGCTGCAACCGGTGCTGGAAGAGTTGCCCAAAGAGCTTGAAGAGGCTGCCGCCACGCTGGGCGCGGGCCGCTGGTTGACCTGGCGCCACGTGATCTTTCCGATCCTGTCGCCCGCCTTGCTGACCGGTTTTGCGTTGGCATTCGCCCGTGCGCTGGGCGAGTACGGCAGCGTGATTTTTATCGCCGGCAATATGCCCATGGTCAGCGAGATCACGCCGCTGTTGATCATCACCAAGCTGGAGCAGTACGACTACGCGGGTGCTACCGCCATCGCCGTGGTGATGCTGGTGGCCGCCTTTGTGCTGCTGCTGGCCATCAACGCGCTGCAAGCCTGGACGCGCCAGCGCCAAGGGCGCTGAGCGAGGGCCACAACAACCATGAACACTGCCACCCAAACCTTGCCCTCGCCCCACTTCATTCAGCCCGCAGGCAACCGTATCGCCGCCCGCCCACCCCGGCCCGCCACCACCGAACCCGCCTGGGTGAAGTGGGTGCTGGTCACGGTTGCGCTGGCCTTTTTGAGCTTTTTTCTGTTTGTGCCGCTGGCCCTGGTCTTTGCCGAGGCCTTCAAGAAGGGCACGGGGGTTTATCTGGCCGCAATCACCGACCCCGACGCGCTGGACGCCATCAAGCTGACGATGATCGCCGCCGTGATCGCCGTGCCCATGAACCTGGTGTTTGGCCTGGCCGCAGCCTGGTGCATCGCCAAGTTTGAGTTTCACGGCAAGAGTTTGCTGCTCACACTGATCGACCTGCCGTTTTCAGTGAGCCCGGTGATCTCGGGCCTGATCTACGTGCTGATTTTTGGCCTGCAAGGCTGGTTTGGCGAGTGGCAACGCGACCACGACATCAAGGTGATTTTTGCGGTGCCGGGCATCGTGCTGGCCACGGTGTTTGTGACTTTTCCGTTTGTCGCACGTGAGCTGATCCCCTTGATGCAGGCCCAGGGCACCGAACAAGAAGAAGCCGCGCGTGGGCTAGGCGCAGGTGGTTGGCAAATATTCTGGCGGGTGACGCTGCCCAACGTGAAGTGGGCGCTGCTGTACGGCGTGATTCTGTGCAACGCCCGGGCGATGGGCGAGTTTGGCGCGGTCAGCGTGGTGTCGGGCCACATCCGCGGCCAGACCAACACCATGCCGCTGCACATCGAAATTCTGTACAACGAATACCAGTTTGCGGCGGCTTTTGCAGTGGCCTCGCTGCTGGCCGCGCTGGCCCTCGTGACGCTGGGTTTGAAGTACCTGGTCGAGCAACGCGTCAAAACCCAAAAGCGCGCTGCAAACGAGCCCGCCGCCTGAACCTGGAGTGAGAGACATGAGCATTGAAGTCCGCAACCTGAACAAAAGCTTTGGCAGCACCGTGGTCTGCAACAACCTCAACCTCGACATCGCCGACGGTGAACTGGTGGCACTGCTGGGGCCGTCGGGCTCGGGCAAAACATCGTTGCTGCGCATCATCGCCGGGCTCGAAGCGCCCGATTCAGGCTCGGTGCTGTTCCACGGCCTTGATGCCGCCCACACCGACGTGCGCGACCGCCAGGTGGGCTTTGTGTTCCAGCATTACGCGCTGTTTCCACAGATGAGCATCTTCGAGAACGTGGCGTTCGGGCTGCGCGTGCGGCCCAAATCAAGCCGGCCAAGTGAGCGCGAGATCAAGGCCAAAGTGTGCGACTTGCTCAAGCTGGTGCAGCTCGACTGGACCGCCGACCGCTTTCCGCACCAGCTGTCAGGCGGCCAGCGCCAGCGCATTGCCTTGGCCCGGGCGCTGGCGGTGGAGCCCCGGGTGCTGCTGCTGGACGAGCCCTTTGGCGCGCTCGATGCCAAGGTGCGCAAGGAGTTGCGCCGCTGGCTGCGCCGCCTGCACGACGAGATGCACGTCACCAGCGTTTTTGTCACCCACGACCAGGAAGAGGCGATGGAGGTATCAGATCGCATCGTGGTGATGAACCACGGCCGCATCGAACAAGTGGGCACGCCCGACGAGGTGTATGACCACCCGGCCACGCCGTTTGTCTTGCAGTTTTTAGGCGACGTGAACCTGTTCCACGGCCGGCTGGGCCATGCGCCGGGTGGAGCGGTGGCGGGCGATGTCACTCCCGACGTGAGTTATGTTCGCCCGCACGAGCTGGACGTGGTGGCCGCCTCCGAATCAAGCGTTGACGGCACCTGGGGCGCCGAATTGGCGCAGGTGTTGACGCTAGGCCCGGTGACGCGGCTGGAGTTCAAGCGCGACGATGGCAGCTATGTCGACGTCGAGTTGCCGCGTGCGCGCTGGCAGTTGTTGCGTGAGTCGTTGAACCTGGCGCCCGGCGCGCGTGCGGGGCTCAAGCCACGGCGGTTCACGCAGTTTGTGGCGGGCGCCAGCACGCAGGTGATGGATGACCCGGCGGCGGCGATCTGAGGCTGATAGGCCAAGTCGTCAGAGATCAACGTCGTCGCCCGGCTCGGCCTGCATCGCCCGCAGCACCCGTGCCCGGGTGAACGGCGGGGCGAAGGTGGTGATGAAGGCGTAAACGTAGTCACGCAGATAACTGCCACGGCGGATGGCCAGGCGCGTCAGGTTGGCGGCAAACAGGTGGCCGGCGTCGATGGCGCGCAAGTGTTGGTCGCGCTCGTCGTCAAACGCGATCGCCGCCACGATGCCCACGCCCATGCCCAGCTCCACGTAGGTCTTGATGACGTCAGCGTCCATCGCCACCAGCACGATCTCGGGCACCAGTGCGGCCTTGCCAAAGGCCTGGTCAATGTGCGCGCGGCCGGTATAGCCGGTCTCGTAGGTGATCAGCGGAAACTCGGCCAGCCGCTGCAGCGTGAGCGTTTTGCCGGCGGCGGCATCAAGCGCCAGCGCGTGGCCGGGCGGCACCACCACCGTGTGCGTCCAGCGGTAGCAGGGCAGCGCCAGCAGCTCGCTGTACTGGGCCAGCGCCTCGGTGGCCACTCCTATGTCGGCTTCGCCGTCCAGCAGCATTTGCGCCACCTGCTGCGGCGTGCCCTGGTGCAGGTGCAGCTGCACTTGCGGGTGCTGGGCCCGAAAATCACGCACTGCAGCCGGTAGCGCATAACGCGCCTGTGAATGCGTGGCCGCAATGCGCAAGGCGCCCTGGCCGCTGCGGGCAAAGTCAGCCCCCGCCCTCTGCAGGTTGCCGGCCTCTTGCAGCAGCTTTTCAACGATGGGCAACACGGTTTCGCCGGGCGGCGTGAGGCCGGTCAAGCGCTTGCCGGCACGCACGAATATCTCGATGCCGAGCTCGTCTTCCAGCTCGCGGATCTGCCGGCTCACCCCCGGTTGCGAAGTGTGCAGCACCGCCGCCACCTCGGTGAGATTGAAGCCTTGGCGCACGGCCTCGCGCACCGAGCGCAATTGCTGGAAGTTCATGGTGGTGTGCTCATGGTGACCCGTGCTTATGCATAAATCAGATTATTGAATCGGCTTTTTGGGCATCCATCGAATATTTACGCACAAGCCGACCTTGCCAGGCGCGCAAGCCGACCTTGCAAGACCACCGCGTCGTCGCCCCAAACCTAACGGCACCGATGTTTAGGCGCTCACGGCAAGTCCTGCCAAAATGTGCGACATGAAACGATTGATTCTGTTGCCTGGCATGGCCTGCGATGCCGAGTTGTGGCGCCACCAGCACGCGGCCTT
>JAYWDK010000208.1:0-5116 GCA_043779845.1 Betaproteobacteria bacterium
CTGCAGCATGGCGGTGGGCTACAACAACATCGACCTGCCGGCCTGCACGGCGGCCGGCGTGCTGGTCAGCAATGCGCCCGATGTGCTGACCGAGACCACTGCCGACTTCGGCTTCGCCTTGTTGATGGCCACCGCCCGCCGCATCACCGAGAGCGAGCATTTCCTGCGCGCCGGCCAGTGGACGCAGTGGCGCTACGACCTGTTTGCCGGCGCCGACGTGCACGGTGCCACCTTGGGCGTGCTGGGCATGGGCCGCATCGGCCAGGCCATCGCTCGGCGCGGTGCGCTGGGCTTCGGCATGCCGGTGATCTACCACAACCGCAGCCGGCTGGATGCGCCCACCGAGCAGGCGCTGGGCGCGCGCTGGGTCAGCAAGGACGACCTGCTGCGCCAGGCCGATCACCTGGTGATCGTGGTGCCCTACAGCCCGGCGTCGCACCACCTGCTGGGCGCGGCAGCGCTGGCGCTGATGAAGCCCAGCGCCACCCTCGTCAACATCGCCCGCGGTGGGGTGGTGGACGACGCCGCGCTGGCCGAGGCCTTGCGGTCGGGCCGCATTGCCGCTGCCGGGCTGGATGTCTTCGAGGGCGAGCCCGCAGTGCATCCCGCGCTGCTGGCCTTGCGCAATGTCGTGCTCACGCCGCACATTGCCAGCGCCAGCCTGCGCACGCGGCGGGCCATGGCCGATCTGGCCGCGCGCAATCTGCTGGCCGCGTTGGGCCTGGGCCCCGAGGCCGGCCGGCCGCCCACGGCCCTGAATCCGCAGGTTCTGGTCGCCGCAGCTTGATGGCCGGCTCTGCTTGCGCCTGTTTGATCCGTTTTGGGCCAAGCCGCGTCTGCAACACACGGGTTTGTCCTCTCGGCGCAGGCTTGTCACTGCCGCGACCATCCAGCCTGTCGCGCGCCAGCGGCGCGTACGCCCATTCCATGAGGAGACCTGCATGAGCACCCGTTTCAAGATCAATGGCAAGGCCGTCGAGGTCAACGCCGAGCCCGACACCCCGCTGCTGTGGGTGATCCGCGACGAAATCGGCCTGACCGGCACCAAGTTCGGTTGCGGCGCGCAACTGTGCGGTGCCTGCACCGTGCACCTGAACGGTGAGCCCATCCGCTCCTGCGGCACGCCGCTGTCGGCGGTGGCCGGCAAATCGGTGGCCACCATCGAGAGCCTGTCGCGCAACAACAGCCACCCGCTGCAGAAGGCCTGGATCGCCCACGACGTGCCGCAATGCGGCTACTGCCAGAGCGGCCAGCTGATGAGTGCGGCCGCGCTGCTGGCCAAGAACAAGAAGCCCAGCGACAACGAGATCGACCAGGCCATGAGCGGCAATCTCTGCCGCTGTGGCACTTATGTCCGGGTGCGTGCTGCGATCAAGACCGCCGCCGCCGAGATCAGCGGCAAGAAGGCCTGAGGGAGATGACGATGACCAAGACCACCCAAATCACTGAAGGCACGGCATCCAGAACCGCTGCCGTTTCACGCCGCGGCTTCATGCAGGGCTCGGCCACCGTGGCCGGCGGGCTGATGGTGGGCGTGAGCCTGCCGCTGGCCGGCCCGGCGCAGGCCGCAGGCACCTTGCACACCCCGAATGCCTGGGTGCACATTGCCGACGACAACACCATCACGCTGATCTCGGCCCGCGCCGAAATGGGGCAGGGCGTTTACACCTCGATGCCGATGTTGATCGCCGAAGAGCTGAACGTTGATCTCAAGAAAATCAAAGTGGCTTTTGCGCCCACTGGCAAGGTGTATGGCAATGCCTTGCTCTTTGGTTTGCAACTCACGGGCGGCTCCACCTCCGTGCGCGAGGGCTGGGAAAAGCTGCGTTTGGCAGGCGCACAAACCCGTGAAATGCTGATCGCCGCCGCCGCCCAGAAGTGGAACGTCGAGGCCTCGGACTGCAAGGCCGTGGATGGCCGCGTGATGGGCCCAGGCGGCAAGGTGGCCACCTATGGCCAGCTCGCCGAGGCGGCGTCCAAGCTGCCTGTGCCTGAAAAAGTGGCGCTCAAAGACCCGGCTGATTTCCGCATTGTTGGCAAACCCACCCAGCGGCTGGACACGCCCGCCAAGGTCAATGGCACGGCGATCTTCGGCATGGACGTCAAACTGCCCGGCATGGTGTACGCGTCGCTGGCCCAGTGCCCGGTGATTGGCGGCACAGTGAAGAGCTTTGACGCCAGCCGCGCCAAGACCATGCCCGGCGTGATCGACGTGGTGCAAATCCCCGACGGCGTGGCCGTGGTGGCCAACAGCTACTGGCGAGCCCGCCAAGCGCGTGAGGCCGTGGTCATTCAGTGGGACGAAGGCGCGAATGCCGGGCTCAACACGGCGGCGATGATCGAGGGCACCCGTGCGGCGCTGGCTACCGGCAAAGGCGGCATCCCCGTGCGCCCGCCGGTGGGCGACGCCAACGCGGTGATCGCCTCCGCCGCCAAGGTGGTGCGCGCTGAGTACTTCACACAGAACGTGACGCATTCGCCAATGGAGCCGATGAACTTCACGGCGCATTTCGAGAACGGCCGGATCCGCTTGATCGGCGGCACGCAATGGCCAGACGCGGCGCAGGGCGCGGTGTCCAAGATCCTGGGGCTCAAGCCTGAAGACGTTTCGATCGAGTCCACGTTCCTGGGCGGTGGCTTTGGCCGGCGCATCGACATCGACTTCATCATCCAGGCAGCACAGATCAGCAAGGCCGTCAACAAGCCGGTCAAGCTGGTGTGGTCGCGTGAAGACGACATGACGCATGACTTCTATCGGCCACTGAGCGTTCACCAGCTGGCGGCCGCAGTGGGCGCCGATGGCAAGCCCACGGCGATGGTGTTCCGCGTCGCGTCGCAGTCGGTCACCGGCCGGGTGTTTGGCTTGCCGGCCGAAGCCCCCGATGGCCTGATGGTCGAGGCGGCCGTGGCGCCCTACGAGATTGCCGCCACCCACCACGAGGCGGTCAAGCACGACGCGGGCTTGCGCGTGGGTTACTGGCGCGCGGTCAGCCACAACATGAACGCCTTCGCCAACGAAACCTTTGTGGATGAATTGGCGGCGGCTGCCGGCCAAGACCCGGTGGCCTACCGCTTGTCGCTGCTGCCCACCAAGCCGCGTTTTGCCAACGTGCTGAAACTGGTCGCTGAAAAATCGGGCTGGGGCACGCCTGCCGCAGCAGGGCGTTTTCGGGGCGTGGCGCTGATGGAGGGTTACGACACCTACGTGGCCGAAGTCGCCGAGATCTCGATGGTGGATGGTGAGCCCAAGGTGCACCGCGTCACCGTGGTGGCCGATCTGGGGCGCATGGTCAACCCCGACACGGTGTTGGCGCAGATCCAGTCCAGCGTGGTGTTTGGCTTGAGCGCGGCGCTGTGGGGCGAGATCACGGTGGACAAAGGCCGCGTGCAGCAGACCAACTTCAACACCTACCGCATCATGCGCAGCCATGAGGTGCCGCAGATCGACATCGTGCTGGTGCCCAGCACCGAGCCGCCCGGCGGCATTGGCGAGCCAGCCACCGCGCTGGTGGGCCCTGCGGTGGGCAACGCGGTGTTTGCCGCCACCGGCAAGCGGCTGCGGCGCATGCCGTTCACGGCTGAAAACGTCGTCAAGGCCTGAGGCCGGTTGGATCGGCGGGTTGGATCGGCGGGTTGGATCGGCATTTGGGGTCGGCGGCTGTAGCGCCGATCCTGTTGCCATCAACGGGCGTGTGGCTTCAGGGCCGCACGCCCGTTTTGCTAGGCAGCCCTTGCGCCCGGCGCGCTGGTCGCTTATGGGCTGAGAGAATCAACCCATGAGCGAATGGTGGATGTTGGCGTGGTGGGGTTTGGGTGGCCTCGCGCTACTGAACTTGTTGGGCCTGGTGTGGTTGGCCGTTAGGCGCTCGGACGGTAACGCCACCACGGCAGCGGCCAATGCGACGCAGCAAGCCATCAGCGTGGTGGCCCAGGCCCAGCGCGAACTGGCCGAGCGCATAGCCCGCGACCAGCGCACTGACCAACAAGCGGGCGCACGCGACACCCGCCAGGAGCTGGCGTCCACCTTGGCCTTGATGCAGCAAAGCTTGCTGGCCCAGGGCGGCGACGTGGCGCGCACGCAGAACGAGCAGATCGACGCCTTCCGCACGCAGTTGGCCGGCCTGCAGCAGATGCTTGGCCAATCGTTGCAGCAAGGCAGCGTGCACCTGGCCGAACAACTGCGCGCGCTGGGCGAGGCCAATGAGCGGCGCCTGGCCGACGTGCGCAATACCGTCGAGGGCCGTCTCACCGCGCTGCAACAAGGCAACGAAGCCAAGCTGGAGCAGATGCGCGCCACGGTCGATGAAAAACTGCACGCCACGCTGGAGCTGCGCCTCGGTGAAAGCTTCAAGCAAGTGGCCGACCGGCTGGAGCAAGTGCACCTGGGCCTGGGCGAGATGCGCAAACTGGCCAGCGACGTGGGCTCACTGAACCGCGTGCTCACCAACGTCAAAACCCGGGGCCTGTTTGGCGAGGTGCAGCTGGCCGGTTTGTTGGAGCAGGTGTTCACGCCCGAGCAGTACGCGGCCAACGTGGAAACGGTGCCGGGCAGCGGCGCGCGGGTGGAGTTTGCTATCCGTTTACCCGGCCGCCAGGGCCCGGGCCAGGTGGCCGCGCCGTTGTGGCTGCCGATCGACGCCAAGTTTCCACGTGAAGACCACGAGCGCCTGCTCGATGCCCAAGAGCGCGCCGACGCGCCGGCGGCCGAGGCGGCGGCCAAGGCCATCGAGGCGCGGTTCCGGCTGGAGGCCAAGACCATCCGCGACAAGTATTTGGCCGCGCCGCACACCACCGATTTCGGCATCCTGTTTGTGCCCACCGAAAGCCTGTACGCCGAGGCTTTGCGCCGCCCGGGTTTGGTGGAGGCCTTGCTGCGTGAGCACCGTGTGATGCTGGCGGGCCCCACCACCTTGCTGGCCACGCTCAGCAGCTTGCAGATGGGCTTTCGCACGCTGGCACTGGAGCAGCGCAGCGCCGAGGTCTGGCAGGTGCTGGGCGCGGTCAAAACCGAGTTTGGCAAGTTTGGCGACATGCTGGCCAAAACCAAGAAAAAGCTCGACGAAGCCAGCCACACGATTGACGCCGCCAGCGTGCGCACACGCGCCATGGCCCGCCA
>JAYWDK010000209.1:0-13721 GCA_043779845.1 Betaproteobacteria bacterium
CGCGCGCTGTACCCGTTCGCCTGCCTGGTGATGGTGGGCCTGGCGCTGCCTTTCGCCTATCTGCACGCGCGCGCCGGCGGCGTCAGCCTGAAGGTGTTCGGCGGCATCATGTTGGGCATCAGCTTCGTGCTGCTGAACAACCTCACCGGCTTCATCGGCACCTTGCAGGGCATGGCGCCCTGGGTGGCGGCCGCCGCACCCAGCGGCATCTATCTGCTGCTGTCGATGGCCGCCTTCGCCTGGCTGGTGCGCTACCGTTAGAACCATGACCGTTATCCATACCAAGGGCCTGATCCTCTTTGCCCACGGCGCGCGTGACCCTCGCTGGGCAGCGCCCTTCGAAGCCGTGGCGGCGCGGCTGCGCGCCACCCACCCGGGTGTGGCGGTGCGCTTGGCCTTCCTCGAATTCATGCCGCCCAGCCTGGGCGAAGCCGGCGCGCAATTGGCCGGTCTGGGCTGCGCCACGGTGGCCGTGCTGCCGATGTTCCTGGGCGCTGGCGGCCATGTCCGCAAAGACCTGCCGCTGCTGCTGGACGCGATGCGCGCCGCCCACCCTGGCGTTGCCTTCACGCTGCACCCGGCCATCGGCGAAATGGACAGCGTGGTGGCCGCGATGGCCGACGCGGCGGCGGCCCTGCTCACGCCGCCAAGCAACGCCGTCGCATGAACCTGCACCAGTTCCGATTCGTGCAGGAAGCGGTGCGCCGCGACCTCAACCTGACTGAAACCGCCAAGGCGCTGTTCACCTCGCAGCCCGGCATCAGCAAGGCCATCCTGGAACTGGAAGAAGAGCTGGGCGTGGACATCTTTGCGCGCCATGGCAAGCGCCTGAAGCGCGTCACCGAACCGGGCCTGCAGGTGCTGAAGGCGGTGGAAATCATCATGCGCGAAGTGGCCAACCTGAAGCGCATCGGCGACGAATATTCCAAGCAGGACGCCGGCACCCTGCGCATCGCCACCACCCACACCCAGGCCCGCTACTTCCTGCCCGAACCGGTGGCCCAGTTGCGGCTGCGCTACCCCAAGGTGCAGGTGGAACTGCACCAGGGCATGCCCGAACAAGTGGCGCGCATGCTGCTGGACGACGTGGCCGAAATCGGCCTGGCCACCGAAGCCCTGGCTGCCCACCCCGAACTGATCACCCTGCCCTGCTACGAATGGCAGCATGTGATGGTGGTGCCCGTGGGCCACCCGCTGGCCACCGTTGAACGGCCGACGCTGGAACAACTGGCGGCCCATCCGCTGGTGCTGTATCAGCCCACGGTGACCGGCCGAACCCGCATCGACCAGGCCTTTGCGCGGGCAGAGCTGAAGCCGCTGGTGGCGCTGGAAGCCATTGATTCCGACATCATCAAAACCTACGTCCGGCTGGGTCTGGGCGTGGGCATCGTTGCCGAAATTGCGATGCGCGCCGACCCCCCGCTGCACGCCGCATCGAATGACCTGGTGGCCCGGCCGCTGGGCCATCTTTTCGGCAGCAACATCGCCCGCGTGGCCTTCAAGCGCGGCGCCTACCTGCGGCAGTTCGTGCTGGCCTTCGCCGAACTGCTTTCGCCCCGCCTCACCCCCGCGCTGCTGGAGCGCGCGATGGGGGGCCAGGGCACCGACTACAGCCTGTGAAACACCCGACATGAACGCCATCCCTAACGCCACCGCCACCGCTGCTGCCACCGCTGCTGCCACTGAATACACACCCGCCTTCACCAGCCGCCTGCCCCAGGTGGGCACCACCATCTTCACGGTGATGTCGGCGCTGGCGAGCGAAACCGGCGCGGTCAACCTGGGCCAGGGCTACCCCGACTTCGACTGCGACCCAGCCCTGCTGGACCACGTCAACGACGCCATGCGCGAGGGCCTGAACCAGTACCCGCCGATGCCCGGCGTGCCGCAGCTGCGCCAGCGCGTGTCCGACAAGGTGGCCGCCATCTACGGCCGCCGCTATGACGCCAACAGCGAAATCACCATCACCGCCGGCGCCACCCAAGCCATCCTGACCGCTGTGCTGTGCTGCGTCAGCCCGGGCGACGAAGTCATCGTGCTGGAACCCTGCTACGACAGCTACGCGCCCAGCATCGAACTGGCCGGCGGCACGGTGGTGCGCGTGCCGCTGACCCCGGGCAGCTTCCGGCCCAACTTCGCGCGCATCGCCGCCGCCCTGACGCCGCGCACGCGGCTGCTGATGGTCAACAGCCCGCACAACCCCAGCGCCACCGTGTGGACCCGCGCCGAGATGCTGCAGTTGGCCGACCTGCTGGCCCCGACGCAGGCCCTGCTGCTGTCGGACGAGGTCTACGAACACATGGTTTTCGACGGTGCGCCGCACATCAGCGCAGCGTCCATTGCGGCGCTGGCCTCGCGCGCTTTCGTGGTCTCCAGCTTCGGCAAAACCTACCACGTCACGGGCTGGAAAGTGGGCTATGTGGCCGCCCCGGCCGCGCTGACCGCCGAGCTCCGCAAGGTGCACCAGTTCAACGTTTTCACGGTGAATACGCCGATGCAACACGCGTTGGCCCGCCACCTGGCCGACCCGGCTCCCTACCTCGACCTGCCGGCCTTCTACCAGCGCAAGCGCGACCTTTTTCTGGACGGCTTGAAGCGCACGCGCCTGAAGCCGCTGCACACCCAGGGCAGCTACTTTCAACTGGTGGACTACAGCGCCGTCAGCGACCTGCCGGAAGGCGAGTTCTGCCTGTGGCTGACGCGTGAAATCGGCGTCGCGGCGATACCGGTGGCGGCCTTTTACGAAGGCGGCTTTGAGCAAGGCTTGGCGCGGCTGTGCTTCGCCAAGCAAGACAGCACGCTGCAGCGCGCGCTGGAAAGGCTGCAGCGGCTCTAAGCCACCGGCCCGCTGTCGTCAGCCTTCGGCGTAGAGCAGCACCAACCAATGCAGCGCGCCCAGCGGCGCAGCGCAAAGCAACGCGGCCGCCCAATGACTGGCTTCGGTCTGGAATTGACGCAGGCTGTGTACGGGTTTCATGTCGTGATCTCCATCGCCTGACTGCGCGGCGAAGCGCCTTGCAGCGCACGACTGGAGTTGTACCCCAAATTAAATGTGCATTTCGCACTTTTTAGTTGGATTGCGAAATTTCACCGCGATTCGCGGCCGCATCGGTCGCCTCAGCGCGCTTGCAAAGCCGGCAAGGCGGCACCGGCGACGCGGCAGATGCGCCACTCGGCCATCACCGTGGCCCCCATTTTTGCGTAGAAGCCGATGGCGTTCTCGTTCCAGTCGAGCACGCTCCATTCGAAACGCCCGCAACCGCGCGCCAAGGCCAGTGCGCCCAGGTGCTTCAGCAGGGCCTTGCCCAGGCCACTGCCCCGGTGCGCAGGCTGCACGTACAGGTCTTCCAGGTACAGCCCCGGCTGACCCAGGAAGGTTGAAAAGTTGGTGAAGAACAGCGCGAAGGCGACGACCACACCGTCCACTTCGCCCACTACCGCTTCGGCCACGGGGCGCTCGCCGAACAGATGGGGTTTCAGCGTCTCGGGCGTGGTGACCACCAGGTGTTCCAAGTGCTCGAAGGCCGCCAGTTCGCGGATCAGGCTGACGATGGCTGTCAGATCGTCCGGCCTGGCGGCGCGCAGGCTGTGGGCGGCGGGATGGGGTGTGGTGGGGGTGTTCGCGGTCATGCCGACATTGTCAGCCGGCCGTCGCGCGGCGGACAGCGCCCATGCGCGCAGCGACCTACAGTCGAGGCATGCAACAGCCCTATCAGCCCCGCCGCACGGCGCGCTCTACCTTCCTGCCCATCCGTGGCCTGAACTACCACGTCCACCAGTGGGGCGACGCCAGCCTGGTCACGCCCGAACGCCCGCCGCTGGTGATGGTGCACGGCTGGATGGACGTCGGCGCGTCCTTCCAGTTCGCCGTCGACGCGCTGGCCGCGCATGAAGGTTTCGACCGCTGGGTGATCGCACCCGACTGGCGCGGTTTCGGCCGCACCGAGGCGCCCGGCGTGGACACCTACTGGCTGCCCGACTACCTGGGCGATCTGGACGGCCTGCTGGATGCCTTGGTGCCGCAGGGCCAGATCGATTTGTTGGGCCACAGCCTGGGCGGCAACGTGGTGATGGGCTACGCCGGCCTGCGGCCTGCGCGCATCCGCAAGCTCGTCAACCTGGAAGGCTTCGGCCTGCCACAAACCCAGCCCCATCAAAGCCCCAAACGCCTGTTGACCTGGCTGGACGAGTTGAAGACGCCGGCTCTGCTGCGCGACTACGACAGCGTGCAAGCCGTGGCCGCGCGCCTGATGAGCAACAACCCGCTGCTGGCCGCCGACAAGGCCGCGTGGCTGGCACCGCATTGGTCACGCCTGATGCCCGACGGCCGCTGGCACATCCAGGGCGACCCGGCCCACAAACGCAGCAACCCGGCGCTCTACCAGGTGGCCGAAGTGCTGGAAACGTGGAAGCGGATCACCGCGCCGCTGCTGTGGGCCGAAGGCGACCAGACCGATATCAGCAAGTGGTGGGGCACGCGCTACTCCATCGCTGAATTCCACACCCGCGTGGCCGTGGTGCCGCAGGTGGAAAAGGTGGTGCTCAGCCCTTGCGGCCACATGCTGCACCACGACCAACCCGAGGCGCTGGCCGGGCATATTGCACAGTTTCTTGCATGAGAGAATTGAAGGCTTACTGAGGCCTTCAATATGTCCATGGACGTCGAACACATCAACTCGATCGGCACGCTGCTAGCCGACCTGAGTGCCCGCACCGAGCAGCTCCGGGGGTATCTTTGACTACGACCGCAAAAGTCTGCGGCTGAACGAAGTCAACGCCGCGCTGGAAAACCCGGCGGTCTGGAACGACCCCAAGCGGGCCCAGGAACTGGGCAAGGAAAAGAAGACGCTGGAAACCGTGGTCGGCACCATCGACCACCTGCACGGCAACCTGTCGGACAACTCAGAACTCTTCGAGATGAGCAAGGCCGACGGCGACGAAGCCGGCATGCTGACCATCGAAGGCGAAGCCGCCACGCTGCGCGACACCGTCGAGCAACTGGAATTCCGCCGCATGTTCAGCAACCCGGCCGATCCACTGAATTGCTTTGTCGACATCCAGGCCGGCGCTGGCGGCACCGAAGCCTGCGACTGGGCCGGCATGCTGCTGCGCCAGTACCTGAAGTACTGCGAACGCAAGGGCTTCACGGCCACGCTGGAAGACGAAACGCCCGGCGACATCGCGGGCATCAAGAACGCCACCATCAAGGTGGAAGGCGACTACGCCTTCGGCCACCTGCGCACCGAAACCGGCGTCCACCGCCTCGTTCGCAAAAGCCCGTTTGACAGCTCGGGCGGCCGCCACACCAGCTTCGCTTCGCTCTTTGTCTACCCCGAGGTGGACGACTCCATTGAGATCGACATCAACCCGTCGGACGTGCGGGTGGACACCTTCCGCGCCAGCGGCGCCGGTGGCCAGCACATCAACAAGACCGACTCGGCGGTGCGGCTGACCCACTTGCCTACCGGCATCGTCGTGCAGTGCCAGGACGGCCGCAGTCAGCACGGCAACCGCGACGTGGCCTGGAAACGGCTGCGCTCGCGGCTGTATGACTTTGAAATGCGCAAGCGCATGGAAGAGCAGCAGAAGCTCGAAGACACCAAAACCGACGTGGGCTGGGGCCACCAGATCCGCAGCTACGTGCTGGATCAAAGCCGCATCAAAGACCTGCGCACCAACGTCGAAACGTCCAACACCCAAAAAGTGCTGGATGGCGATCTGGACCTGTTCATCTCCGCCAGCCTGAAATCCGGGCTGTGATCGCCGGCCCGGCCAACAACACCCCACCAAAGGCCACACACCATGCGTGAAGGACCTGCCTCCAACATCCACCGCCAGGACTACACGGCCCCGGCGTTCTGGATCCGCAGCGTTGGGCTGACCTTTGACCTGGATCCGGTCAAAACCATCGTGGCCAGCCGCTTGGCGATTGAGCGCAACGCCGATGCGCCCCCGGGCCAAGCGCTCAAGCTGCAAGGCGAGGACCTGACGCTGCTGCGCTGCCTGGCCGATGGCGAGAGCGTGTCGTTTCGCCATGAAGACGGCTTGCTGGTGATCGACAACCCGCCCGAAGCCTCAACGTTCACGCTGGAAATCCGCAACACCTGCGCGCCCGAAAAAAACACGCAGCTGTCGGGCCTGTACACCAGTGGCGATGGGTTTTTCACGCAGTGCGAGGCCGAGGGATTCCGGCGCATCACCTACTTTTTGGACCGCCCCGACGTGATGGCGGTGTTCACCGTCACGCTGCGTGCCGACAAAACCAAATACCCGGTGCTGTTGAGCAATGGCAACCTGGTCGAGCAAACGACGCTGGACAACGGCCGCCACTCGGCCAAGTGGCATGACCCGTTCCCCAAGCCCAGCTATTTGTTTGCGCTGGTGGCCGCCGACCTGGTGAGCCGCGAGCAGCGCATCCGGGCGCGCTCGGGCAAGGATCATCTGCTGCAGGTCTACGTGCGGCGCGGCGATCTGGACAAGACCGAGCACGCAATGAACTCGCTGATCGCCTCGGTGGCCTGGGACGAAGCGCGGTTTGGCCTGCCGCTCGATCTTGAGCGCTTCATGATCGTGGCCGTGGGCGACTTCAACATGGGCGCGATGGAGAACAAGGGCCTCAACATCTTCAACACCAAGTACGTGTTGGCCACGCCCGCCACCGCCACCGACACTGACTTTGCCGGCATCGAAAGCGTGGTGGGCCACGAGTATTTTCACAACTGGACCGGCAACCGCATCACTTGCCGCGACTGGTTTCAGCTGTCACTCAAAGAAGGCCTCACCGTCTACCGCGACCAGGAGTTTTCGGCCGACATGGCGGGCAGCGCGTCGGCCCGGGCCGTGCGCCGCATTGACGACGTGCGCGGCTTGCGCGCGGTGCAGTACCCCGAGGACGCGGGCCCGATGGCCCACCCGGTGCGCCCGGACAGCTACGCCGAGATCAACAACTTCTACACCGCCACCATTTATGAAAAGGGTGCCGAGGTGGTGCGCATGATGGCCATGCTGGTGGGCCGAGCGGGCTTTCGCGGCGGCATGGACCTGTACTTCAAGCGCCACGACGGCCAGGCCGTAACCTGCGACGATTTTGCGCAAGCCATCGCCGATGCCAACCCTGGCAGCGCGTTGGCGCATCACCTGAGCGCATTCAAGCGCTGGTACAGCCAGGCCGGCACGCCCACGCTGAAAGCGCGGGGCGTGTACCACCCCGACAGCCTGCGCTACGTGCTAACGCTCAGTCAGAGCGCACAGCCGTCACCCGGCCAAGCCCACAAGCTGCCCAGCGTGATGCCGGTGCTGATGGGCCTGTTGGCCAGCGATACCGGCGCGGCCCTGCCGCTCAAGCTGGACGGCGAGGCCCATTCGGCGGGCACCGAACGCGTATTGGTGCTGACCGAGGCCGAGCAAAGCTTCACCTTCGTCAACGTGGCCGCAGCACCCGTGCCGTCGCTGCTGCGCGGCTTGTCGGCCCCGGTGCACTTGAATGACGGACTTGATGACGCCGCGCTGCTGGTGCTGCTGGGCCATGACGCGGACGCCTTCAACCGCTGGGAGGCCGGTCAACGGCTAGCCTTGAACCGCCTGATGGCCGCACTGCCCGGCAGCGATGACTTGCCGCCGCTGGACGAGGCGTTTGTGCTGGCCATGCGTGGGGTGCTGCGTGACAACACGCTGGACGCCGCCTTCAAGGACCTGGCGCTCACGCTGCCCAGCGAGGGTTACGTGGCCGAATGCTGCGCCGTGGTAGACCCGCAACGCATCCATCGCCTGCGCGAGCAAATGCGCCGGCAATTGGCCGCCCGCCTGCATGACGACTGGGTGTGGGCATTTGACGCCAACCAGGTCACTGAAGGCTACCGCCCCGACGCTGATCAGTCGGGCCGGCGCGCGCTGGCCAATCTGGCGCTGCAGATGCTGGTGTTTGGCGCCGCCCAAAGTGGCGATGTGGTGTGGCCTGGCCGCGCGTACCAGCGTTTCAAGGATGCGGCCCACATGACCGACCGCTACGCTGCGCTGGTGGCCTTGGTGGATGGACATTCGGTCCTGGCCACGCCAGCGCTGGCGCACTTTCACGCGCTGTTTGCCGATGACGATCTGGTGATCGACAAATGGTTCAACTTGCAAGCCCGCGCCAGCGAGCCCTTGGTGGACGACACCCGCGCCAGCGTTGGCAGCGTGTTGCCGCGCGTCAAAACCCTGATGCAGCACCCTGATTTCTCGGTCAAAAACCCCAACCGCGCCCGCAGCTTGCTGGCCGGCTATTGCCGCGAAAACCCGGCGGCGTTTCACCGCGCCGATGCGGCGGGTTATGTGTTCTGGGCCGACCGAGTGCTGGAGCTGGATGCCATCAACCCGCAGTTGGCTGCCCGCATGGCCCGCACCATGGACCGTTGGAGCGTGCTGGCCGAACCCTGGCGCAGCGCGGCCCATCAAGCTGTGGTCCGCGTGGCTGCCAGCACCAAACTGAGTGACGACCTGCGCGAAATCGTCACCAAAGCCCTAGAAAATTGACCGCATGAAACGCATCAGCCTGACTCAATACCTCGTCGAACAACAACGCGAGCACGGTCACATTCCGGCGCAACTGCGCTTGTTGATTGAAATCGTGGCGCGCGCCTGCAAGCACATCGCGATTGCCGTCAACAAGGGCGCACTCGGCGACGTGCTCGGCTCCAATGACACCGAAAACGTGCAAGGCGAGGTGCAAAAAAAGCTCGACGTGATCAGCAACGAGGTGCTGATCGAAGCCAATGAGTGGGGCGGCCACCTGGCGGCCATGGCCAGCGAGGAGATGGACACCATCCACGTGGTGCCGCATCGCTACCCGCAAGGTGAATACCTATTGCTGTTTGACCCGCTGGACGGCAGCAGCAACATCGACGTCAACGTGTCGATCGGCACCATTTTCTCGGTGCTGCGCAAAGTGGGCCACCACCGCGGCGTCAGCGAGGAAGACTTTCTGCAACCCGGCCGCGCGCAAGCCGCTGCGGGCTACTGCGTCTACGGCCCACAAACCACGCTGGTGCTCACGGTGGGCGAAGGCGTCACCATGTTCACGCTGGACCGCGAAACCGGCTCCTGGGTGCTGACCGCCGACCAGATACAGATCCCCGCCGACACCAAAGAGTTTGCGATCAACATGTCGAACATGCGGCATTGGGCACCGCCCGTGCGCCGCTACATCGACGAGTGCCTTGAGGGCAAAGAGGGCCTGCGCGGCAAAGACTTCAACATGCGCTGGGTGGCCAGCATGGTGGCCGACGTGCACCGCATCCTCACCCGGGGCGGCGTGTTTTTGTACCCCTGGGACCAACGCGAACCCAACAAGCCCGGCAAGCTGCGCCTGATGTACGAGGCCAACCCGATGGCGTTTTTGGTGGAGCAAGCCGGAGGCGCCGCCACCAACGGCAGCCTACGCATCATGGACATCGCGCCCACCACGCTGCACGAGCGCGTCAGCGTGATGCTGGGGTCCAAAAACGAGGTGGAACGTGTGACGGCATACCACCAAGTCGACGCCGCGCTGGGCGTCTGAGCCAGCGCGCACGCCAGCGCCTCGGGCCAAGGTTCACGCCGTGCACTGCCTGACGCTTGCGCCTACGGCTTACCCGCCCCTCGCGCCCCTCGCGCCCGTCGCGCCCAGTGCGCCCCATACGCCACGCAGGCCGCGTGCAGCCACCCATGGCGCGCCCAACATGGGCGGCTTGAGCCCATGAAGCCAGCCGCCGTCTCGGGCCGCATCCTGACGCCTTCGGGTTGGGTCAACGGCCGCCTTGATTTCACGGATCGCGTGCTCGGCCTGACCGAAACCCACGACATCCCCGAGCAATTTGTCTTGCCGGGCTTCATCGATCTGCATGTGCACGGTGGGCATGGCGTGGACATCATGGCCGGCGGCGACAGCGCCCAACACGTGGCGCGCGCCCATGCCCAACACGGCACCACGGCCATGCTGGGCACCACCATGACGGCGCCCGACGCCGACATCAAAGCCGCGCTGCAAGGCCTGGGGCAAGCCATCTTGCATCGCGCCCCGGGCGCGGCACGCCTGCTGGGTGTGCACCTGGAGGGGCCTTACCTGCATCCGCAGCGGCTGGGCGCCCAGCCGCCCATGGTCAGTGTGGCCACCGTGCAAGCGGTGCGCCGGTACATGGCGCTGGCGCCGATCCGCGTGCTGACATTGGCGCCCGAACTCGACGGCCACCTTGAGGTGATCAGCGAGCTCACCGCGCTCGGCCTGCGGGTGCAGATTGGGCACACCACCGGCAGCTACGAGCAAGGCGTGGCCGCACTGCGAGCTGGGGCAGCGGGGTTCACGCATTTGTTCAATGCCATGACCGGGCTCAACCACCGCGAGCCCGGCATGGTGGGCGCCGCGCTGGCGCACGCCCAGTACGCTGAACTGATCCCCGATTTGCACCACGTGCACGCGGGCGCCATGCTCGCCGCGCTGCGAGCCATTCCGCACCTCTATTGCGTTAGCGACGCGACAGCGGCCACCGACATGCCCGACGGCGAATACAGCTTGGGCTCGCAAGCGGTGTTCAAGTGCCTGGGCTGCGTGCGACTGGCCTCGGGCGCGCTGGCCGGCAGCGCCTTGACGATGGACCAGGCCTTGCGCAACCTGATCTCCATTGGGCTGGACCTGGACGACGCCTCACACCGCTTGTCTCGAAACCCGGCGCGCTACCTGGGCCTGCCCGACCGTGGCCGCCTTGACCTTGGCTGCTGGGCCGACATCGTGGTGATCGACCGCCAGCACCAGCTCAAGCAGGTGTTTGTAGAGGGCGAAGCCATCACCTTGGCTTGATGCACCAGCAGGCAGGCGCTCTCGCAGGGTCACTCAAGCGCAGGCAGGTACGCGCGGCGCGCGCGTTCAGTCAAAACGCGGCTTGAACCGTGTTGCCAAGCTAGCGATCCAACGCTTGAGCGACTCACGGGTTGGCGCACCCAGCGCACCCTGGCCCCTCGCGCACTTCAAGGCCGCCGCCGCACTGGCAAAGCGCAAAGCTTGCTCAGCGCCGCGCTGCTCAGCCAGGGCCAGCACCAGCGCACCGTGGAACACGTCACCCGCCGCCGTGCTGTCACGCGCCTTCACGGGTGGCGCCGGATAGTCGGTAAACGCCCCACCACAAGCCACGCGGCAGCCATGCTCGCCCAAGGTCACCACGGCCACCCGACAACCGCTGGCGAGTGCCTGGCGCAGCGCTTTATCCGTGCTAAGGGTCGGGGCAAAACAAGCCAGTCCAGGTTCGGAAAATACCGCCCAATCAACCAACGGCACCAAGCGCCGAAGATCATCTTGGGGCGACACATCGGCGTCAAGCACCGAGGGCACGCCATGCTCACGGGCCCAGATCAGTGCGGCCTGTGCACCCGCCACCCAGCGTGGATCCACCAGCACGCGCTGCGCACCTTCCAGCAATCGGCAGTCCAGCGCCTGGGCACGCGCCACAGCATTGCCCCGATGGTTAAAAACCTGCCGCTGACCCTGGGCATCAACCACCACCGTCGACACCGACGTGTAGGCGCCGGGCACGGTTTCAAGGCCTCGGTGCTCCATGCCCTCGGCCACCAGGCGATCACGCAAAAATGCTGCGGCGGGGTCGTCACCGACGCGCCCGATCAGGCGCACGCTAGCGCCCAGGCGCGCCGTGGCGACCGCCGCATTGAATGCCATGCCGCCCCCTCGCATGTCATACGCGTGGGCTGGGGTTTTGGTAAAGGCCGTCGGGAAAGCGGCGATCTCGAACACATGGTCAAGTGACGCGTGACCCACACAGGCAATGCGCGGCAAGGTCGCCACAAAAGGCGATTGCGTCATGGGCTGACGGCCAACTTGAACACGCTCGCGCCGGTGCAAACCCGGTTTGCGGCGCGCCCATCAGGACGCGACAAGACGTGCTCCAGTGATTCGTGACTCACCTTCATGTCGCCGCATCCGATGTCTCCGCTGCATGTTGAACACGATCATGCCGCCTGCCTGGCCTTAGCGCTGCACCCGACAGCAAGGCGATCACCCATTGTCCAGTCGCCATTGTTCACAACATTTTGTGTTGCCACGACCTCATCACAGCGCAGCTTTGTTCGGCAGCAAATCCGCGTCATGCAGCGCGGCCGCAGCAGACCCGACCAAACCCATGGCCCATCAACACTGGCCAAGACGAATACGGTAATCCGTCACCCGGCGGCTCACGAATCGGCTTGAAAGTTCAGCTATAATTTTTCTTATGTTGCCGGTGTAGCTCAGTTGGTAGAGCAGCTCATTCGTAATGAGAAGGTCAGGTGTTCGATTCATCTCATCGGCACCACTAGTTTCAACAATTTAGCCCAGCCCACAAGGTTGGGCTTTGTTGTTTCTGGGGCTCCTCTAGAAGTCACTGCCTGGCCTGAACCAAAATATTGCGCGAAGTTAGTCTGTCAGCCGTTTGCATGGCGCACGCCGACAAGATTGTTCGCAGTCAGTAGGCCGGCAAATTCAATGCCTCTGACGAACGCAGTTCAGTCGACTTTGCGCAGAGACGTTCACTCTGTCGAGCCGACTACGCCAGTGTGGAAATTCACTTGGACAGATGACACACATTCGAACTTGTGTCCAGGCTGCACAACTCAATGAGCTCGCTTGACGGGTGGCCTGTCGGCATTCGCGCCAGTCGATATCTGCGCCGCATGATTGCGGTTTCTCGCGGCCGACTCGGCATCTATCAGACCTTGCCATCGGCTCAGACGTTTGAGCTGAACGTGGACAAGGATTGCGCATCGCCCACAAAAAAGCCCCGTTGAAACGGGGCTTTCAGGGTTTGCGCAAATTCACTTGAACCGGCGCTTTCACTTGCAATTTTTCCAGCATGCGACGGAGGCATCCGAAAGACACTCGGAAATCAAACATTTGTGCGGCTATCCAGCTCGTTGATTTCCGAAAATGCCCTCAATCCGTCAACGCTGGGCCCGCTGGCCGGTGCCGTGACCCCGGGCGACAGCTCACCAGGCGGAACCACCGCGCCGGCTTCGGGCTGTCGCTCAAATCCAACGAACAGGCGCACCGGATCAGGCGAACACAGGCCATCGGCCGGCACCGCCAACGGCTCGACCAGGCGCAGCGGCTCGACAGGGCTTGGGGGCATCGCTGGCAACCGCGTCCGCCAGGGGCCGACGCGCGACCCACTTACAGGGTCAGCACGGGCACCCGGTGCGCCCGCTCGGGCAGGCCCGGGCCACCGACCAGCACCGCCACCAGCTCGACCAGGCGCGGCAGCTCGACAGGGCTTGGGGGCATCACTGGCACCCGCACCGGCCGGGCCGGCGGTGGCGCCACGTGCGGGGCTGCGTATTTCGGTGCTCCAGCGCTTCGCGGCCGATGGGCCGGCACCTGAAACCGACGACCCGGTTATCAAGATGGCCCATCGGCTGGCGACGAAAGCCGGAAGAGCACTGTACGGACGGCGCAAGCAGACGGTGGAGCCGGTGTTCGGGATCATCAAGCGCGTGATGGGTTGGCGCCAGATGAGCATGCGCGGGCTGGCTAACGCGCGTAGTGAGTGGTCGCTGGTGACGATGGCCTGGCATATCAAGCGGCTGCATGTGTTGCGGGCGGCGTAAAAAGGAAGCCTCATGCCCACCGAGACGCTGACGACACAGTCCTGCAACGGGTCCGGGGCGACCCGCCACACGCTCAGGTGTCTCGCAGCGGCCGAAACGGCCTCGCGGCGTTGCGAAGGCGG
>JAYWDK010000210.1:0-5056 GCA_043779845.1 Betaproteobacteria bacterium
TGCTCGAATCGATCAACACCGTCACGGCTGCGGGCGCCCTGCAAACCCTGCCCAGCGTGCATGTGCGCGAGCGCTACATCGGCGACCGCAACGCCGTCCTGGTGATGCGTGTCAACAGCAGCACCGCCAGCGCGCAAACAACGGTGGTTGCCGACGGCCTGCTGTTGTCCAATTTTTTGAACAACAGCTTCAGCACGGCGCCACGCTGGGCCATGGTGTCGCCCGACGAGATTGATCACATTGACGTGCTGTACGGCCCGTTCTCGGCGCTGTACCCGGGCAACTCAGCGGGCGGCGTGGTGAACATCAGCACCGCCGCCCCCACGCGTTTTGAGGCCCATGTCAAGCTGGACGCCCTCAGTCAACGCTTCAAGCTGTATGGCACCAACCGCCAATTGGGCGGCGGCCATGTCAGTGCGGCTTTAGGCAACGTGGTGGGCGATGGGTCGTTCTGGGTGGGCGCCGACCACCTGGACAACCAGGGCCACCCTCAAACATTCGGCAACGCCATCGCCAAAACCGGCGCGGCGGCCGCAACGGGCAGCTTCACCGACGTCAGCGGCTCGGCGGTGATCACGGACATCGACACCGCCGGCAAACCACGCATCATCGTCAGCAGCACTGGCATTGACCACACGGTGCAGGACAACGGCCGGCTCAAGCTGGCCTATCGCTTTTCACCCGCAGTGAGCGCCACCTACACGCTGGGCATCTGGCAAAACGCGTCCGAAGGCTCAGTTGACAGCTACATGCGCGACGCCAGCGGCAACACCCTCTACAACGCTGGCGCCAGCGACGCCAAGCCCTACCAATACGTGCGCATTGACGGCCTGGACTACACCGTGTCGGCCGCCGCACCCAGCCGCAGCCGCAGTGAGCACTGGATGCACGGCCTGGCGCTCAAGACGAACACCGGCGGGGCCTGGGACGCCGAGTTGGTGGCGAGCCTCTACGACCAGAAAAAAGACGTGACGCGTACCGCCACGCCCACCAGTGGGCTCGATTCAGGCTGGGGCGCCGTGCGGCCCGGCGGCCAGGTGACATTGGCCGACGGCACCGGCTGGAACAACCTGGATGTGCGTGGCCAGTGGCGCAGCGCGGGCGTGGCCCACAGCCCGCACACGCTGAGTTTCGGTGCGCACCATGACCAGTACAAGCTCGCCTCGGTGACCTACGGCACCGCCGCCGCACCGGTGGCTGACTGGTTGAGCAGCAACACCGGCACGCTCAATACCAACGCCTACGGCAAGACACAGACCCACGCGATCTACCTGCAAGACGAGTGGCAGGTGGCGCCCCACTGGACGCTGGTCGCCGGGGGCCGGCAAGAATCATGGCGCGCGTTTGACGGCAGCAACTACAACGCCGCCAACACCGGCGTGAACCCCAAAAACGGGGCTTATGCCGACCGCAGCTTGCAGCACTTTTCACCCAAGCTGCACCTGGCTTGGCAGGCCACGCCCAGTTTTGCCACGCGCTTGTCGCTGGGCCGGGGCGTGCGCTACCCCACGGTGGCCGAGATGTTCCAGACCTTCAACGGCCCCACCGGCATCAAGACGAATGATCCCAATTTGTTGCCCGAGCAAGTGAACTCGGCCGAGTGGGTGTTGCAGCAGCAATGGCCCGCCGGTCTGGTGCGCACCTCGGTGTTTTATGAGGACAAGCGCGACGCACTGGTGTCGCAGACCGATACCACCGTCACGCCCAACGTCAGCCGTATCCAGAACGTGGACAAGATGCGCACTCACGGGCTGGAGCTGGCGGGCCGGGTGAGCGACTGGGCCGTGCGCGGCCTGGACCTGAACGGCAGCGTGACCTACGCACATTCGGTGATCGTGCGGGATGCGCGCAACCCCGCGCTGGAGGGCAGCTTGCAGCCGCGCATCCCCGATTGGCGGGCCACCTTGGTGGCCACCTGGCACGCCACCGACAAGCTGAGCACCAGCCTGAGCTACCGCTTCAGCGGGCGCCAGCACAATGCGCTGCTCAATCCCAGCACCGGCCAGTACAACGACCCCAACCCCGATGTGTATGGGGCGGTAAGCCACTACAGCGTATTTGACGCCAAGGTGCTGTATCGCTTCTCGCCGATGTGGAGCGCCGCGCTGGGCGTCAACAACCTGGGTGACTTCAAGTACTACGTCAACCCCAACCCCTACCCGCAGCGAACCTGGTTTGCCAGCCTGAAGGTCGACCTTTGATCGGAGCATCGTGATGAGCGCACGGCATCGTTTCTTGACCGGGTTGCGGGCTGGTTTGCTGGCGCCGCTGTTGGCCATGGTGGTGTCAGTGCTGCCGGCTCAGGCCCAGCATGAGCAGCATGAGCAACACAACGCGGGCACGGCCAAACGGCGCCCACCGCCGCTGGCCATGGGCGCGGCGTTTGCGCCCGATGGCGCGCTGTGGGTGGTGGCGCTGGACGCGCAGCAGCGCTTGTTCGTGATGACCAGCGCTGACGAGGGCCGCAGCTGGACCGCGCCGCGCACGCTGGACACCGGCGCCGACAAGATTGCCGCCGACGGTGAAAACCGGCCCAAGCTGGTGTTTGACCCGCAGGGCTGGGCGGTGATCACCTATACCGAGCCGCTGTCAAAGCCGTATACCGGGCAGATCCGCATGCTGCGGTCAGTGGATGGTGGGCGCAGTTTTTCAGCGCCGTTCACCGTGCACTTGGACCGGCAACTGATCACGCACCGCTTTGAGTCGGTGGCGTTTGACGCCCGGGGCACGCTGCACACGGCCTGGGTGGACAAGCGTGATCTGGAAGCCCAGGCCAGCGCGCCCACGCTGGCGGGGGCGTCCGATCCTTCGGCCAGCACGCCAGGTGGCGCCTCGGTTGCCAATTCGGGCGAAGCCAAGCCAAATCGCCCAACGCGCAGCCCAATGCGCAGCCTAACGCGCAAAAAAAGCGACTATCTTGGCGCGGCGATCTACCGCAACGAGTCCACCGACGGTGGCCTCACTTTTGGCCCCGACATCAAGCTGGCCGACCACAGCTGCGAGTGCTGTCGCATCGCGCTGGCGCCCGCGCCCGATGGCTCGCTGGTGGCGCTGTGGCGGCACGTGTTTGCGCCCAACCAGCGCGACCATGGCTTTGCGTCTATCGGGCGCGAACCAACGGCCCCGGCGGTGGCCACGGCGGCCCCGGTCGAACCCGTGCGTGCCACCTTTGACCGCTGGGCGATTGACGCTTGCCCGCACCACGGGCCGGGCTTGGCGCCGGCGATGGGTGCGGCGGTGGGTGCGGCGGTTAGTGCGGCGGTTAGTGCGGCTGCGGCTGCGGGTGCGGGTGCGGGTTCGGCAACCGCTGGCGCCGGCGGCTACCACGCCGTGTGGTTTGGCCAGCGTGCAGGCGACGCACGCGTGCGCTACGGCCAGCTCAACGCCGACGGCTCACCGCGCGGCGACGTGCGGGTGCTGCCCGACGAGCGCGCCGAGCACGCGGGGGTGGCCAGCGTGGGCGCCAAAGTGGCGATTGCCTGGCGCAGCTTTGACGGCCAGGCCACTTTATGGCGGGCCTGGGTGTCGGTGGACGACGGCCACAGCTTTGCCCTGAAAGAGCTGGGCCGCAGCGCCAGCGACAACGACCACCCCTTGCTGGCCCAACGCGGTGAGCAGATTTTTGCGCTCTGGCGCACCGCCGAAGGAGTGCGTGTTGAACGCCTATTTCCGTAAATCTTTGGGCTTGCCTGTGCGCTTGCCTGTGCGCTTGTCCTTGCGATTGACAAGCGCCGTTGCCGCCAGCCTGGCCGCCTTGCTGGTGGCCCCCGCCATGGCCGCGCCGCGCACCGTGGAGGCGTTTGACGCGGGCACCTGGCCCACGCTGCAATCCACGCTCAAGGCGCCCGCCGTGGTGGTGTTTTCAACCACTGACTGCGCCCATTGCCCGGCGGTCATCGAGCAGTTGTCGCGCGGCATCGTGCAGCGCAAGCTCAAGGCCAGCCTGCTGGTGGTGGTGATGGACGCCGTGCCCGGCGAGGCTGACGCCGACCTGCTGCAAAACCCCCACTTTCAGCCCGCACATCGGCTGCTGGCCTTTGACGGCCAGGCCCCCGCGCTGCGCCACGCCGTGAACCCACGCTGGCGCGGCGTCACGCCCTACGTGGTGTTTTTGGCGCCCAAGCAGCCGGCGGTGGCCGTGACCGGGCCGCCCGACCGTCACGACATCGACGCCTGGGCGCGCTTGGCCGCTGGCCAGGCGGGCCAGGCGGGCCAGGCGGGTCATTCAGGCCCAACCGGCCACGCCGCAAGCTCAGCCAGCCATTGAGGCCTGCAACTCGGCCAGTTGCCGGCGCAAGCCCGCGTTTTCTTCGGTAAGTTGGGCCACGCGTTGGCGCAGCGCTTGAAGGGCATCGGCGCCCGCGTCGCCCGCGTTGCCCACCTTGGCGCCTTGTGCCGATGTGGCGTCTGGTGCCTGTGCGGCGGCGTCACGCGGTGGGCGCTTGGCCTCACGCACCCGTTTGGCGGCTTGCTTGAGCTCGTCGGCGCCCGCAGCTGCGGCGGCCACTTGCTGGTCGGCGGGCAAGGTGGACAAGGCCGCTGCGGCGTTGATTGAAATCGTGCCCGCGCGCACGGCGGCCACTACCTCGGCCGTGGCCTGCTTCTGGATTTTTTCGATCATCACCACCTGGCCGCTGCTCAGGCGGGCGGCCCGGGCGATGGCGTCGCGGCTGTTCAAGCGCTCGGGCGCCGGGGCGGTGGTTGATGCGGGGGCGCCAAGTGGGCTGGCGTGGCTGGCGTGGCTGGCAGCGTCGGTGGCCTCAGTACCGCGTGAGGCCAGCGCCAAGGTGGCGCGCTCGGCCAAAATTTCGCTCTTGCGCAAGGCCAGCAAACCACACTGAAAGTTTGACACGCTGCGCCGGCCCAGGTGCTGGTCGATCATCCACAGGTGCACGTCTTCCAGCGACTGAAAGCGCGGGTTCTGCACGGTCTGGAATGGCAGGCCGTGCTGTTGGCAAATGCCGTAGCGGTTGTGGCCGTCCACCAGCACGTCGCCCCACAGCACCAGCGCATCGCGGCAGCCCTCGGTCAGCAGGCTGCGCTCCAGCGCCTCGTG
>JAYWDK010000211.1:0-5051 GCA_043779845.1 Betaproteobacteria bacterium
AGCATATTGCGCTCGGCCACCAGCGCGCTGTGCACGCTGGCGTGCAAGGTCAACTCAGGCCCGGGCAGATACAGCGCGAACAGGCGCTGGTCGGGGTCCGCAGCAGACCGGGGCGGGGCGGGGGTCAAGTCTGGGGCGGGGCGGGGGTCAGGTCTTGCGGGGCGGGGGTCAGGTCTTGTATTTCCCCTGACGACAGATGCCCGGCTTGCTCCGGGTAGCGGTTTCGTCCAACCCATCGTGTGAGCGGACACGCGCAGATTTGCCAAGCCTGGCCTTCATTTCATTCTTGGCCAGTCGCGTGCCACCGGCTCAAACCGCTCAACCATGACTAGGCGTCAATAACAGTCCGATTGCACGGGCTGCAGCCCTGAACAGCCGGGGCTCGCAGATGCCCGCATCCGACCGGCTGCTATGCTTCTCTCGTGAAAGTCACTGAAATCCTTCGACTGCTTCAACAAGACGGATGGAGCCTCGTAGCAACACGAGGAAGTCATCGTCAGTTCAAGCACCCGTTGAAGCCAGGGCGCGTCACTGTTCCAGGAAAACCGAGTGATGACCTCGCTTCAGGAACACAGAACAGCATCTTTAAGCAAGCCGGTTTGAAGTAAGGAGCTACTAGCCATGCGATACGCAGTCGTCATTGAGCAAGCGAAAGGCAATTACTCCGCCTATGTTCCCGATCTTCCAGGCTGCGTTGCTACTGGCGCAACAGTCGCGGAAGTCGAGACTGAAATTCGCGAAGCAATCAAATTCCATCTCGAAGGAATGCGCGAAGACGGCGTTGCAACGCCGTCACCTTCCAGCCAAGTCGAATACATCGAAGTCGCGGCATAAAGTCATTTGCGCAGCCTTGCGAGTTGACGCTTTACGGCCAAGGGGCCTGGGTTCGAAGTCTTGTGTTTTCCCTGAAGACAAATGCCCGGCTTGCTCCGCGTAGCGGCTTCGCCCAGCGCTTCAATCAACCGGATCGGACTCTGGCGGGGCAGGCTGGGGTCTTGTATTGCCCCTGCCAACCCACTTCGGTTCCGCCGTGAGCCGCCTATTTCGCGGACCTAACCCCGTCGCCAGGCCGCTCCTACTGCCCGTTGGTGGTGGGCTTCGTCAATCGGACATTTGACGGTGTGAACTGGCCCGCCTAAGATGGTCATCTTTATGGTCATCAGGGGCACAAAATGTCTCAATTCTCGATTGCTGAAGCGAAATCCCAGTTTGCGCAGTTGGTTAATCAGGCCGAATCCGGGCAGGCCGTTCGCATCACCCGCCGTGGGCGCCCTGTGGCGGTGCTGCTGTCTGAGGCTGAATTTGCGCGTTTGAGCACGCCGCGTGAGGGCTTGCTGGACTTCACACAGGCGTTGCGGGCCGAGGCCGCCGCCGCTGGCATGGTTTGGTTCGACGACGCCGAGTGGGTTGGCCTGCGCGACCAGAGTGAGCGGCCGGCGCCTGATTTGGCCTGATACCCGTGGCCTCCATGACTTTGCGCTACTTGCTCGACTCCAACGTGCTGTCGGAGCTGACCAAGCCGGCGCCGAACCTGGCCGTGATGCGCGCACTGCAACTGCACGACGCAGCTTGCGCCATCAGCGCACCCACGCTTGAGGAATTGACCTTTGGATGCGCCCGGTTGCAGCCGGGGCTGCGGCAAGCCTGGCTGCGACGCTGGATTGATGGACTGGTGGCGCGCCTGGTTGTTTTGCCCTACGACATGAAGGCCGCTGTGTGGCTGGGCAACGAGCGCGCGCGACTCGCTAATTCAGGCCGCGCAGCCCCACGCACGGTCGGCGAGATTGCGGCCGTGGCAGTGAGCAACGGCCTGACGCTGGTGACACGCAACGTCAAGGACTTTGCGGGTTTTGAGGGCTTGGTGCTTGAAGATTGGCATGGGCAGATCGAGACGTTGTGACCACGCACAGGCCGGTGGAGGCCATTGATCAAGCACACGAAGTTGCGGCTGGCGCAAGGGTTTGCAGCCACAAGGCCACGGGCGTTTTTGGCCTCAGCGTCACATGCAGTTCAGGCTCACATGGCGCAGCCCCGTCGGGCAGGCTCAGGCTGAAGCGTTGCAGCAGCATGGCCGATAGCAGCGTCATCTCAAGCATCGCGAAGTGCTGGCCCAGGCACACGCGTGGGCCAGCGCCAAACGGCATCCAGGCACCTTTGGGTATGGGCAGCGCATCGTCCAGAAAACGCTCTGGCCGGAAGGTTTGCGCCTGCGCAAACAGTCGCTCGTCGCGGTGCAGCACCCAGGGCGTGATTCGCAACATGGCGCCCTTGGGGATGTGCCAGCCACCCAGCTCGATAGGTGCGGTGGTGCGTCTGGACATGATGGCCGCCACCGGCGGATACAGGCGCATGGCCTCTTTCAACGTGGCGGTCAGCCAGGGCAACTGGCTCAGGTGTTGCGATCCCGGGGTGCCGGTGCCAACGACGGCCAACACCTCGTCACGGGCGCGCCGTGCGCTCTCAGGGTGCTCTGCCATCAGTTGACTCCACCACAGCAAGGCGGTGGCCGACGTCTCATGCCCGGCCTGGAAGCTGACGATGCATTGGTCGAAAACTTCTTGTCCCGACAAGGCTTGGCCAGACGTTTCATCCCGCAAGGCCAGCAGGTTGGCCAGCAAGTCAGCCTGGTCACCAGCGTCGCCACCAGCAGGGGTGTTGGCCCCTGCGGCCAGGCGTGCGTCGATGTGCTTCTGGATCAGCTGCCGCAAGCTGCGCAGGGCAGAGCGCTTTGCGGCCTTGCCAGGCAGCGGCAGCCAGTCAGGCAGCGTGAACAGCCGAAACATCTCGCGGTAGGCCGTGGCTGACAGCACCTGCGTGGCGCCAATGGCCGCCATCGAATCACGGTCGGCGGACTGACTGAACAGGGTGCGCAAGATCACGTCCATTGCCACCCGACTCCACAGTTCATCCATCCGAACCAGGCAACGCGATTGGCCAACAGGCATCAGTTTGTCAAACGCCGCCTCGGCAGCGCTGGTCATCAAACCAGCGTAACCCGCCACCCGTCTGGGCGTGAAAGCCGCCATGAGCATGCGGCGCTGGCGCTGCCAGGTAGCACCTTCGGTGACCAGCACGCTCTGGCCAAACACCTGGGCAAATACCTCGATGCCACGCTCCCACCGAATCAACGAGTCGGCATGCGTCACCAAGGCCTCGCGCGCCAGGTCTGGCGACATCAAGTCATAGGCTTGTTCATTGCCCAGGCGCATGTACGTGACATCGCCATGCTCGCGCTGCAAGTTGGTCACGAAGCCCAGATAGTCACGCTTCATCTTGGCCAGCAGCCCAAGCCCCCACCAGGCTGCCCGAGGGCCAGGCGGGCGTGCCTGTGTTGTCGGGGAACGAGCCGGGCTTTGGTTTGGGGTTGGGGTCTGCATGAACCCATGGTGCACCTGCGAGCCGGGGCCGTCTTGAACGATGTCGACATATGCGATGGTCGCGCCAGACGCGCCAGACGCGCCAGACGCGCGACGCGCCAGATGGCGGCTTGGGCGTGAACTTGCGCCCACCGTCCTAAACTTCAGCCCATGGCCATACCGATCCAGCCGTCTGCGGCCTTTGACCCGTCGCTGTTGCCAAGCGGCATCCTGTGGCAGCCGCGCGCGTCGCTAACGGCCTGCCTGCGCGGCTCCATCGTGCGCAGCACCCTGGGTGCGGTGCTGCAGGATGATCAGCGTCTCAACCACTTTCCTGCCACGCCGCTGTGCGGCCTCAGCTGGTGGTTTGAAGGCAGCAGCATCGCGCTGGATACCTCACCCGGAAAGCCGTGCGATCCACTCAGCAGCGGGCAAACGCCGATGCCAGGTCAGTGGGTTCTGTCCGGGCCACAGACTCGATCGACAGTGAGCTGGAGTCCGCAGCCCACCCACGCGATGATGGTGATGTTCATGCCCGACGCCTTGCACTTGTTGACCGGCATCACACCGGCTGATTTGACGGATCGCCTGGTCGATGCCCGTGCTGTTTTTCCCGCTGAATGGCTGGACATGTGCCAGCGGGTACAAACGGCCACAGACGATGCGCAGCGCATGCAACTGCTGGAAGACTTTCTGGAACCGCGCTGGCAGGCTTGCCGGCCCAGGTTGCCTTTGCAGTACCACCGCTACGCTGACTGGGCCGTGCACCTGGCGCTGCGGGCCGCCGCGTCGGCACCAGGCCGCAGTCTGCGTCAGCTGGAGCGGCGCATCAAACGCTGGACCGGTTTGCCTCTGCGCGAGCTGCAGGTGATGGGGCGCGCTGAGAAGGCCTTCTTTGCCACCATAGAAGCCCATGCCCAAGGAAGGTTGGCGTGGGCGCAGATCGCCGCCGATGCCGGCTACGCCGACCAATCGCACCTGAGCCGCATCACCCGGCGCTACACCGGGCACAGTCCGGAGGCCTTGCGTGAGGGCATCCAGCGGCACGAGAGCTTTTGGGTGTATCGCTTGTGGATGTGAGTGCCAAGTTGCTGCGAGGTGCCGTTATGTTGACCGTGGTTTCAGGCGACAAATTTGAGGTGGTGCTGGACGCTGGCAGCACGGCGGGCTACCAGTGGGTGCTGCCATCGACGCCTGCGGGCGTGGTGTTGCTGGGCACCGATGCACGGCCGCCACCGGATGCCGCAGTCGGCAGCAGTGGTGAGCAGGTGTTCCACCTGCGGGCCGATCACCCTGGGCGTTATGCGCTGCACTTTCAGCTCAAGCGGCCTTGGGAGGCGGCGGTGCTCAAGGCCCAGGTGATCGAGCTTGACGCCGGCTGAGCGGGCCACCCGCCATGAAACTTTCCTCGTCACGCCCAGCCGCAATGGCCACCGTGCCCCATGCCGATCTGGTGCAGGTGTTTGGCCTGTACAACGCCGGCCGCCTGCCTGAAATGGAGGCCGCAGCCCGTGCGCTGGCGGCGCGCTACCCCGGTGACGGCCAGGCCTGGAAGGCCTTGGGCATCGCCCTGCTGGTGCAGCGCCGCGACGCGCTGGCGCCCTTGCAGCGGGCGATGGCGCTGCTGCCCCATGACGCCGAGGTGCCCAGCAACCTGGGCGGGGTGTTCAGCGAGCGTGGGCAATATCCTGAGGC
>JAYWDK010000212.1:0-13655 GCA_043779845.1 Betaproteobacteria bacterium
CTTGGCGAGCTTGGCAAAAAGCTGCATGTCGGCCTGCCGGGTCTGCTTGAGCATGAAGCTGCGCATGGGCTTGCTGGCGCGTTCGATGGCCTCTGGAAACTCGATCTTCTGCGCAGCAAAAGGCACCCAGGCCTCGGTGTACACCTTGTCGAGCGTGGGCGACATCACAAAAAAGGTCAGGAACAGGCTGAGGCCCACGATCACCTGGTTGGGGGGGGCTGCTTGCGTGCCCAGTGCCTGGCGCAGCAGCGACAGCACGATCACGATGCGCGTGAAGCCCGTCATCATCAACACCACCGCCGGCAAAAAGCCCAGCGCGGTGAAAAACAACAGCGTTTGCACCGGCACCGAATAGGCCGCGCCGCCCGCGCCCTGGCCAATCAGCAGCGGCAAACCGGGGCTGGCCGCTGCCGCCGTGAAACCTGTTGCACTTTGCGCTAAAGCCGCTACCGGCAAGGCCGATAACACCGACAAGCCCAACACTTGAACGACGCGACTTGCGGCGCGAAAAAGAAGCCCTCGATCAGCTGGCATCAACCGCTCCCGGCGTGGTGCCCGATGCGCCAGTGGGCACGGCGGCAGGCGTTGCGCTGTTTGCGCGGTGGCGCTGCAACAGCTGTGCAAACACGGGCAGGGCATGGGTTGCGGGCACCGGCGCGTCGGCCTGCGCAGGCAGGGTGTGCAAGGTGTTGATGCCGGCCGGGGTGACGCCCAGCACCAGCCAGCGGCGATCAACGCCGGTGCCCACTTCCACCGTGAGCAAGCGTTGGTTGGGGGCCAGCGGCAAGGCCGCCACCACGCGCATTGGGCCGCCCGAGGCGTCGGCGCCCAAGGGCGTGCGCTTGAGCAGCCAGAGCGCCGCAGGGATCAGCGCCAGGATCAGCACGAAGGCCAGCAGCGGGCCGATGAGGGATGTGAAATTCATGGTCGGTTCGCTGGCCTAATTGCGGCTGAGCCGGCGCATGCGCTCGCTCGGCGTCACGATGTCGGTCAGCCGGATGCCGAATTTGTCGTTCACCACCACCACCTCGCCCTGGGCGATCAGGTAGCCGTTGACCAGCACATCCATCGGTTCGCCAGCCAGGGCTTCGAGCTCCACCACCGAGCCCTGGGCGAGCTGCAGGATGTGCTTGATGGGGATGCGGGTGCGGCCCAACTCCACGGTCAACTGCACCGGGATGTCGAGAATCATGTTCAGGTCATTGCCGGCCCCTCCGCTGGGCGGCGTGGGTGAAAAATTGGTGAACTGCGCGGCGGCCACCGACTCGGCCGGCGCCCGCACCTCGGTGGCGGGTTCGGGCTTGGATTCGTCCAGCGCGGCCGCCCACTCGGCGGCCATGCGGTCTTCTTCCGACATCTCTGCGGCAACGCCGTCGTCACTCATGATTTGCTCCAAGCCAGCCCGGTTCCGTGCCGGTCAACAGTTTGTCGATCTTGATGGCGTTGCGGCCGTTGGACGTGCCGTAGTGGCAGTCAAACACCGGCACGCCATCCACCTTGGCCTTGATCATCTTGAGCAGGTCCAACTCAATAAAGTCACCTGGCTTGAAGGCCAGCAACTGCTCCACCGTGGCGCGCGCGGTGGCCAACTCGGCCACCAAGGGCACGTCGGCCGACTGGATTTGCGCGCGCAGCAATTTGACCCAGCGCCGGTCAGGCTCGGCGTCGCCCTGCATGGCGCTGTACAGCACGTCGCGAATGGGCTCCAGCGTGGAGTAGGGGATGCAGAAGTGCATCGTGCCCGTGGTGTCGCCAATCTCCAGCGTGTAGCTGGTGGCCACCACCACCTCGCTGGGCGTGGCCACGTTGCAGAACTGCGGCTGCATCTCCGAGCGCTGGTACTCCAGCTCCACCGGGTAGATGCCCGACCAGGCCTTTTTGTACTCGGTGATGATGCAGTCCACCAGGCGCTCGATCACGCGCTGCTCGGTGGCTGAAAAATCACGGCCCTCGATGCGGGTGTGGTACTTGCCGTTGCCGCCGTACAGCGCGTCGATCACCGCGAACACCAGCGACGGATCACACACGATCAGGCCGCTGCCGCGCAAGGGCTTGACCGACACGATGTTGAAGTTGGTGGGCACCACGATCTCGCGCAAAAAGGCGCTGTACTTGATGACCTTGGCCGCGCCTATCGACACCTCGGGGCTCTTCTGGATCAGGTTGAACAGGCCGAGGCGGATGTTGCGGGCAAAGCGCTCGCCAATGATCTCCATCGTGGGCATGCGCCCACGCACGATGCGTTCCTGGCTCGCGATGTTGTAGTCGCGGATGCCCTCGGTCTTGACCTCTTCGGCCTCGACCTTCTGGCTCTCGCCGGTGATGCCCTGCAGCAGCGCATCAACTTCGTCTTGCGACAGGATTTGCTGGTTCATGACAGTGGGTTCGAGGCTGCCAACGCGAGCCGCAGGCCGCGGGCCATGTCAAGTGAACGCCGTGGAGCCGGCTCTGCCGGGCCACTGGCGTTGCCCCCCTGGGGGGGCTGAGGCCGGACACAAACGGCATGCCGTTTGTGCCTGCCGAAGAGCAGGGTCTCTGACCCTGCGCGGCCTGCAAGGATGCCGCAGGCACTTCGGGGGGGGGCGATCATTGCACGATGAAGTTGGAGAAATGCACGGCGGTGATCGGCAGGTTGCTCGGCGCTTGTTTCTTCTTTTTCTTCTTCTTTTTCGGCGCGTCAGCGGCGGGTTCGTCTTCGTCTTCGTCCTCGTCGATCTCGTAGCCCAGCGGGCGCACGGCAGCGTAGAGGATGGATTTGGCGAGCTTTTCCTTGCCCTCGCGGGTCAGCAGTTCGGCGGCGGTCTTGTGCGACAACACCATCAGGATGTTGTTGCGTATGGCCGGCATGTAGACCTTGATCTCGTCGGCGGTGTGCGCGTCGGTGATCTCCAGCGTGATGCCGATCTGCGCGTAGCGCTCGGATTCCTTGTCCGCCAGGTTGACGGTGAAGGGGTCGAGCGGCGCAAACACCGGCGGGTGCTTGGGGTCGTGCTTGGCGCTCACCTTGGCTGCGGGCTCATGCGCCTCGGTCTTGGCGTGGCCGCCGTCGGCGGCTTCTTCTTCGCCCTCGGCGGGCTTCTTTTTCATGAGCATGAAAGCAGCACCGCCACCGAGCACCAGCACAAGCACGGCGGCGATGATGATGATCAGCTTTTTCTTGCCGCCTTTGGCGGGCGGGGCAGCTTCAGCGGTGGCGGCAGGGGCGGCGGACATGCATGACTCCAGATTCGGTCGCTAGGTGCCACATGCACGCTGCATGCGACGAACCCGTCAACTCATTATTCGGATCCCGCCTGCCAGCGATGCCCTGATTAGCGGGGCAAAGCGCGGTGAGTTGGATCTTGACCCCCAAGGCCGCCGCGACGCGGCGTCCGCCCCCCCGAGGGGGAGCAAGTCAACTTGGGGCGGCCCGGCGTTGACTTGATTTCGCTGCGACGGATCCCCGCCCTCGAGCGCTGGCGCCATCAACAAAACAGCCGCATTGGCGCGCCCTTCAAGGCGGCGAAAGCTGAAAATTTGGCGACGGCGGTAGGGCGTGCGGGTGGGTCCATCGGGCAAGCTCCATGCAGCGTTTTGCATTGAATGCAGGCGACGCCTGGCGCCAAGCACCCAGCGCGGCCGGCCCGCCCATCTTGGCGGCGCGGCAGGGCGCCGAGTTGACGCAGGTCTTGAAACGGGCGCGCGCTGGCCCGGCGGCCAACGATCAACCCACGAGCACGGCCAACGACTTGCGCAGCCGCTCGGTGGCGGCATTGACGTCATCGACAAAGGTTTGCCAGCTCTTGGCGCTGGCGTGCTTCATGGCGGCCAGTTTTTGCTCGGCGCGCGCCAGGTCGTGCTTCAGGCCGGTGATCTGCTGGTTGAGCTTGGTCTTGGCGTCGCTGGTGGCGGCTTGGGCTTGCTTCTCCAGTTCGGCAATCTTGTCGCGGCCACGCTGGATGTCCACCTCGGCCTTGGCCGCAAACTCGGCCCGGCGGGTGGTGTCGCTGGCGTAGTCAAAGCGCGGCATCAGGCGCACCGCGTCCTGGGTGGCGCCCGTCATCACCAGCCGGCCGTCGTGCTGGGTGACTTGCGTAGCGGCAATGGCCACGTCGTGGCGGCCAATGCCAACGAAGCCCCCTGCGCCAATGATCAGGTACGACAGCTTCTTGTCGGGCGCGATGATCAAGTCCTGCACGGTGCCGATTTTTTTGCCGTCTTCGGTGTACACCGTCTTGCCCAGCAAGCTGTTTTTGACGCTCCAACCCAGCGCTATGTCGTGCACCTCGGTCAAGGTGACGCTGGCGGCCGTGGAGCCCGCCACTTGCGCCGACGCAGCGCCCACAAAACACAGGGCCGAGGCCAAAGCCAGGGCAGAAATCAACAAGGGGTTTTTCATGCCGACGATCCGTTCATGGAGGAAATTGAGTTGGCGCGCAACCACCACGATGGTTGGCCATTCGACCCGTTTTTAGCGAGCACCTGCACGCGTCGTCTGTTCGTTAACGAACATGGCTGGAACCTTGACGCACACGACGCAGGGCAGCGCCGGGGCAACGGCCGCCCCGTGTGGCCCAGCGCACAGATCTTGTTTTTGGCGCTTCGTATCTTTGACGCATGGGCGTGGTTTGTCGCCACGACGGCCCCCGTGCAAGCCGCCAGGGCGCCGAGCCCAGGCCTTTTTCCAGCTTCAGGAGATCCCATGAACACGACCCTAATTGCAGTCATCGTCGGCAGCCTCAGGCGCGATTCCTTCAACCGGAAACTCGCCACCGCAGTGGCCCGTTTGGCGCCGGCGGGCTTTGTCTTCACGCCGGCCGAGATCGGCGACTTGCCGCTGTACAACCAGGACGACGACGCCCAGCAAGCGGCCAGCGTCAAGCGGCTCAAGGCGCAGATTGCGGCGGCCCAGGCCGTGTTGTTCGTCACCGCCGAATACAACCGCTCGATCCCGGGCGTGCTCAAAAACGCCATTGACCATGGCTCTCGCCCCTACGGCCAAAGCGCCTGGTCGGGCAAACCAGCTGGCGTGATGGGGGTGTCGGTGGGCGCGATGGGCACGGCCTTGGCGCAGCAGCATTTGCGCAACGTGCTGGTGAGTCTGGACATGCCCACGCTGGGCCAGCCCGAGGCATTCATCCAGTCCAAGGACGGCTTGTTTGATGCCGACGGCAACATCGGTGACGCAAGCCGGCCGTTTTTGCAGGGCTGGATGAATTGTTTTGTGGCCTGGGTTCAACTGCACCAGCGCTGACCTTCGTGCCCGGCGCTTGACCTCGGCCCTCACCCCAGGCTGTCCCGCGCGCTGAGGCCCTATCGGGCGGCAAATCGCGTTGCTGATGTTGGTGATCGCTTTCTGCAGGGCGCCGGGGTTTCGCCCCGGCGCAATGGAGAAAGCAAGGCAGACGGTCTTGGGGCCCGAGTCAACGCCGGGCCACCCCAAGTTGACTTGCTCGCCCTCGGGGGGACGGTCGCCGCATCGCGGCGGCCTTGGAGGCAGATCAGTGCGACACCAGCGTGCAGCGCTCGGTCTTGAGCAGCAGGTCACGGGTGACGCCACCCAGCGCCCACTCACGCAACCGGCTGTGGCCGTAAGCGCCGGCCACCATCACGTCGGCGCCCAGATCCTGGGCCATCGCGTACAGCTTGTTGGCGTCGTCGCCGCTGGCCAGCGTGGCCACGGTTTCAGCCACCACGCCGTGGCGCTTGAGCCAATCGGTCACGTCGTCGAGGTGCGCACGCGCCGAGGGCAAGTTGGCTTCGGTGGCGATCTCCACCACCGTCACCTGCCGGGCCCGCCGCAGCAGGGGCAAGGCGTCGGCCACGGCGCGGCGTGACTCGCGGGTGTCCTTCCAGCCCACCACCACGCGGTCCAGATTCAGGCCGCCCGCCGTGGCCGGCACCATCAACACCGGCCGGCCCACCTGCATCACCAAATCGCCCGTGTCCACCACACGCGACACGTCAAAAACATCGCCCGTGGCCAGGCCGGTGATCAGCAGGTCGGCGCAACGCGCCTGCTGGGCAATGTAGTCGGCCAGCGGCGTGAACATCACCGTGTGCCGCCATTGCAACCGGCCCGCGTGAGCTTGCAGCGCACCGCGAAATTTGGCCTCCGCCTTCAGCATGGCTTGATCCAGCGCCAAGCGGTCTTGCTCGACAAACGTGCCGCTCACGTAGCCGTCGCCGTACACCATCGGCATCGGCTGGGCTGCGGCCACGCCGATCACGGTGGCGTCAAACTGCGCCGCCAGATCGGCGGCCACGCGCAGCACGGCCGCGTTGGATTGGCCCAGGGACATATGCACCATCAAGGTCATGTAACTCATGGTCGATCTCCTTGCGGCTTTGGCCGCTCACGTTAAAAGTTAGCTAGGCAACGGCAAGCCAAACAAGCCGCCGCACGATATTGATCGTCTTCATCTCTCAGCGCGCCGCGCCCTACTCATGGCGCAGCGCTTCGATCGGGTCCATTTGCGCCGCCCGCCGCGCCGGAAAGTAACCAAACAACACCCCGATGGCCGCTGAAAATACCAACGACAAAAAATTGATCGACGGGTCAAACGCATACGGCACGCCCATCACCGATGACAAGCCGTACGATGCCACGGTGGCCACCAGGATGCCCACCAGGCCACCGGCGGCCGACAGCACCACGGCCTCGATCAGGAACTGCAGCAGCACTTCGTTTTCAAGTGCGCCCACGGCCAGCCGCAGGCCGATCTCGCGGGTGCGCTCGGTCACGCTGACCAGCATGATGTTCATGATGCCGATACCGCCCACCAGCAGGCTGACCGCCGCCACCGCGCCCAGCAACGTGGTCAGCACCTGGGTGGTGCTGGACAAGGTTTCGGCCAGCTGCTGGGTGTCGAAGATGTTGAAGTTGTCGTCGTCGGCGGCAGCCAGCTTGCGGCGCTCACGCAGCAGCTGGCGCAGACTGGCCTTGAGTGGCGTGCTGTCGCTGCCGTCGGCCATCGACACCAGCAGCGTATTCACCCGGCGGCTGCCGGTGACCCGGCGCTGCAGCGTGTGCAGAGGCACCACCACTGCGTCGTCCTGGTCGCCCATGCCGCCCTGGCCCTTGGCGCTGAGGATGCCGACCACGTCGCACGAAAACTGCTTGACACGCAGCAGCTGGCCCAGGCCGGTGTGGCCCACCGTGCCACCGAAAATCTCGCGCCGCACCGTCTCGCCGATAACGCACACGGCCGCGCCGGCGACTTGCTCGTCGGGCGCAAAGATGCGTCCGGCGGCCAGCGTCCAGTTGCCGGTGGTGAACCAGGCGTTGGTGCTGCCCGTGACCGTGGTGGCCCAGTTGCGGCCGTTGCCCACCACCGTGACGCTGCTATTGCCTTGGGGCGCCACGGCGGCCACGCCGCCGATCTGCGAGGCGATGGATTCGGCGTCGGCCTCGGTGAACTGCGGCACGCCACCGCCGCCGCCGCCAAAACCACGCTGGCCCGGGCGCACCATCAGCAAGTTGATGCCCAGGCCCGAGATCTGGGTCTGGATCGCCTGCGTTGCGCCATTGCCCAGCGTGACCATGGTGATCACCGCGCTTGTGCCGATGACGATGCCCAGGATGGTGAGGAACGAGCGCAGCATGTTGCGGCGCACCGACCGCAAAGCCAGCATGAAGACACTGAACAGCATCAGATGGTCTCGATCAAGGGCACGCCCGCAGCGCCCGCAGCGTCCACCGCAGGCGCCGTGGTGGGGTGGGGGTTGGGCAGGTCACGGGCAATGCGGCCGTCAACAAAATGCACCATGCGCCGTGCGTAGGCCGCCATGTCGGGCTCGTGGGTGACCATCAGCACGGTGATGCCGTGATCCTTGTTGAGCGCCATCAACAAGCCCATGATTTCGTGGCTGCGCTGGGTGTCGAGATTGCCGGTGGGCTCGTCGGCCAGCACCACGGCGGGTTCGGTAACGATGGCCCGGGCAATGGCCACGCGCTGTTGCTGGCCACCCGACAGTTCAGCCGGCGTGTGATGCTCCCAACCACCCAGACCCACCGATTGCAGCGCGTGCGCGGCGGCCACGCGGCGGTCGGTCGCGCTGTCGCCGCGGTAGAGCAAGGGCAGCTCAACATTCTCTTGGGCCGAGGTGCGTGCCAGCAGGTTGAAGCCCTGGAATACAAAGCCCAAAAAACGCCGCCGCAACCGCGCGCGCTGGTCGCGCGACAGCGCTTCAACGTGCGCGCCCTTGAACAGATACTGGCCGGCGGTGGGCGTGTCCAGGCAACCCAGGATATTCATGGCGGTGGATTTGCCCGAGCCGCTGGGGCCCATGATGGCGACAAATTCACCAGCGGCGATGTCCAGGTCAATGCCCTTGAGTGCCATCAACTCGGCCACGCCGCTGCCGTAGCGCTTGGTGACGCCGCGCAGCTGGATCAGGGGCTCAGCCATGGTGCGCTGCTCGCTGCGGGGTTGGCTGGCCGGCCGACAGGCCCGCGTGCCAAAGCGGTGAACACGGGGTCATTTCGACGCTGCCGTTTTCTGGTCGGTGATCACCAGCATGCCGGCTTTCAAGTCGCCGCCGGTGATCTCGGTCATGTGGCCGTCACTGATGCCGGGTGTTACTGACACCGCCACGGCCACGCCGTTCTGCAACACCCACACCTGTTTGGCGCTGGCCGTGCTGGCGCCGGCCGCAGCCGGCCTGCGGGCGGGGCCACCGGGCATTCGCGGCGTCAGGCTGGACAGCACGCCGCTCTTGGCCGCGCCAGCGCCGGGCAGCGCTGCCGTGGGCGTGAAGCGCAGCGCGGTGTTGGGCACCAGCAGCACGTCGCTGCGCTGGGTGGCTGTGATGCTGGCGGTGGCGGTCATGCCGGGGCGCAGGCTGAGGTCGGCGTTGCTTACGTCCAGGTAGGTCAGGTAGGTGACCACGTTGTCGGTGATGGTCGAGCCAAAGCCCACCCGGGTGATGCGCGCCGGAAAGTTGCGCGTCGGGTAGGCGCTGACCGTGAAAGTGGCGTCTTGGCCGATTTTGACCGAGCCCACGTCGGCCTCGTCGACATAAACCCACAGGCGCAGTTTGCTCAGGTCTTCGGCCACGGTGAACAGCGTCACCGCCTGCAGCGACGCCGCCACCGCATTGCCCGGGTCCACAGTGCGCGTCAGCACCACGCCGTCGGCGGGCGCGGTGATCGACGCCTTGGACAGGTTGATCTGGTCGGTCGACAAAGCGGCTTGCGCGTCGTTGACACCGGCGCGCGCACTGGCCTCGGCGCCCTCTGACCGGGCCAGCGTGGCGCGGCCGGTGTCGAGCTCAGCCGTGGACGGCACCTTGCCGCCCGACAGCTTGGCCACCGCCTGCAGCCGCGCCAGGCTGGCGCGTGACTCGGCCACCGTGGCCACGCTCTGCGCCACCAGCGCCTGGGCGGCGGCCAGCGCGGCCCGTGAGCGCAGGATCTGGTCGCCCAGCTTGGCGGTGTCGAGCACCACCAGCACCTGGCCTTTTTTGATCTTGTCGTTCACGTCCACGTTGACCTTTAGCACCGTGCCTGACAGCTCGCTGCCGATGTTGATGCTGCGCGTGGGCTGGATCGTGCCGTTGGCGGTGACGGTCAGCGTGAGGTTGCCGCGCGCCACCAGCTGCGTGTTGTAGCTGGGTGCGGCATTGGCCGTTTTTTGGGCCTGCCAGTACCACAGGCCACCGGCGGCGGCGGCCAGCGCGGCCACGCCCGCCCACACCAGCGGACGGCGATACCAGGCGCGCGCGGCCGGCTCGGCCAGCAGCGTGGCGATGTCGGCAGGCGGCGTGGCAGGTGGCGGCGTGGAAGGCGTGGTGGGTGGCGTGGTGGGCGGCTTGATCGATGGCGGGGTCGGCGGCTGGGCCCCGGTGGTCGGAGGCGGCGCAGCGGCGTCCACCGCCGGGTTCACGGCCGCAGTCACGGGGCGACGGGCACCGGGAGGGGCGTTGGAGTGGCGGAAAGGAGGCTCATTGACGGGAAATCCGGACGGTGTCTTCGGGTGAGTCGGGGCGGGTGGGCAGGCTGCCGACAGCGAGGTCGGCGCGCCAGCCCCCGCCCAGCGCCTTGTAGAGCCGCACGTGGTCGGCGCTCACGTCGGCGCCCGCGCTGGCCACGCTGTCTTGCGTGCTGAGCTGGGTGCGCTGGGTTTCAAGCACGGTCTGGAAATCAACCAATCCGCTGCTGTAGCGCTGGCGCGCCAGCAGCGCGGCCTGGCCTGCGGCGTCGGCCGCGCTGGTGAGCCGCAGCAGGCGCTCACGATCCCCGCGCAGCACGACCAGCGCGTCTTCAACCTCTTGCAGCGCCGTGAGCACCGCGCGCTGCCAGGCCATGCCCGCCTGGTCCAGCGTGGCTTGCTGGGCGCGCACCTGGGCGCTGGCCGCGCCACCGTCAAACACCGGCATAGCCACACCGGCCAGCAAGGCGCCCACCACCGACGCGCCATGGGAGAGTGCGCCCAAGCTCAGCGCGCTCAAGCCGAGCGAGCCGCTGAGCTTGAAGCTTGGCAAGCGGGCCGCATCGGCCACCGCCAAGCGGCTGCACTCGGCCATCACTTGCAACTCGGCCGCGCGCACGTCGGGGCGCTGGCGCAAGGTGTCGGCGGGCAGGCTCAGGGCCAGATCGGTGGGCGCTTGTGGCACCGGGCCGGCGTCGGCCAGCACGCTGGCCAAGGCGGCGGGCGGCTGGCCCAGCAATACCGCCAGCGCGTGGCGAGTTTGCTCGATGGTGGTCAACAGCGGCGGGATCAACGCGCTGGTTTGCTCGGTGGCCGCGCGCGCCTGCTCGGCGGCCAGGCTGTCGACCAAACCAGCTTGCAAGCGCCAATCGGTGATTTGCAGCGTCTCTTGCTGGCTGGCCAAGTTGGCCTGCGCCACCGCCAAGCGGGCCTGCGCGCTGCGCAGCGCGATGTAGCCCAAGCCCATCTCGGCGGCGATGGACACCTGCACATCGCCCAAACTGGCCGCGCTGGCCAACGCGGTGGCCTCGCTGGCATTCAGCGCGCCGCGCTTGGCGCCAAAAACATCAAGCTCCCAGCTAGCGTCCAAGCCAGCAGCAAAGTGGTTGGCGCCGCTGCTTTGCTGACCCACGCCGGTCTGGCTGCGCTGCACCGAGGCCGAGCTGCCCACGGTGGGCAACAAACCAGCGGCGGCAACATCCCGCAACGCGCGCGCCCGGCGCAGCGTGGCCTGCGCGCTTTTTACGCTGGTATTGGCAAGCAAGGCCTGGTTCACCAGCGCGCCAAGTTGGGGGTCATCAAACCGTGACCACCACAAAGCCAGCGACGTGCCTGCACGAGCCTGGACCGTCTTGGCATCGGCATCGGCGTCGGGGCCCGCAGTGGCTGACCACGCAGTTGGCAGCACCACGCCAGCGTGGGCGGCGGCGAGGGCACCGGCGCGACTGGCGGTGTCGGGCAGCAGCCCGTCGGCCGACCGGGACATTCGCTGGGGCACACCCGCGCAGCCGCCCAGTGCCAACACGGCAGCCATGGTGGCGCCGGTCAGCCACGGCGCACCGGTTGCCCGTTGGGGCGCGCCCATTTGGGTTGGTTTTGGCGCAGGTCCCGAACCCTGGGGCCTTCCGGCGGGGCGGGGTTCAACGCTGCGTTTTGTCATGGGTGAAGGGGCCAGAAAGGTAGCTAGCTCAGTAGGTTGCCGGCGAGCAATCATGTTGTTTGCGGGTCGTCAATCTTTGCAAAGCGCCCAGCAACGCGTGCCCGCGAGCTGCGTGATGGCAACGCGTTGAAAGCCCGCGCCTGCCATTGTTGACAGCCTGCGCGACAGCCACGCCGGGGTCTGTGCTCTAGCGCACGCAGCGGCGGCGCGCCGGGCCGATACGATCAAGGCCGCCAACCCGGCACGCCCCAGCAGGCCAAATATGCCCAAGCCCCCCGCCGATTGCAGCCGCCCCAGTGCCCTTGAAAGCCGCGCCTTGCTGCTGTTATTGCTGGCCGTCACGCTGGCGTTTGGCTGGGTCATCCTGCCGTTCTACGGCACGCTTTTGTGGGCCACCATCATCGCCTTGCTGTTTGCGCCCTTGCACCGCAGGTTGCTGCCCGCGCTCAAGCAACGCCAAACCGCCGCGGCCCTGTTGACGCTGCTGGTGGTGCTGGTGGTGGTGGTGCTGCCATTTGCACTGCTCACGGCGGCGCTGGCGCGCGAGGCCGCCGGCATTTACCAGCGCCTGCAATCGGGCGACCTGAACCCGGCGCTGTACTTTCGGGGGCTGTTTGACGCGCTGCCCGACGGCGTGAGCAACGTGCTTGACCGCTTTGGCCTGTTTGACTTTGACTCGCTGCAACGCCGCCTGGCCACCATGCTGAGCCAAGGCACGCAGTTCATGGCGACCCAGGCCCTGGGCATCGGCCAGATCACGTTTGAGTTCATCGCCAGCCTGTTCATCATGCTGTACCTGGCGTTTTTCCTGATTCGTGACGGCGATTTTCTGGTGCGTGCGCTTCGGCGTGCCGTGCCGCTGGCGCCCGCGCACCAGCAAGAGTTGCTGCTCAAGTTCAACACGGTGATCCGGGCCACCGTCAAGGGCAACCTGTTGGTGGCCGCCATCCAGGGTGCGCTGGGCGGCCTCGCCTTTTGGTTTTTGGGCGTCAGCGGCGCCTTGCTGTGGGCCGTGCTGATGGCATTTTTGTCGCTGCTGCCGGCGGTGGGCGCCGCGCTGGTGTGGCTGCCGGTGGCCACTTACTTTCTGGTGACGGGCGCCATCTGGCAAGGCCTGGCCTTGGTGGCTTATGGCCTGTTCGTGATCGGGCTGATCGACAACCTGCTGCGACCCATGCTGGTGGGCAAGGACACCGGCCTGCCCGACTACCTGGTGATGATCACCACGCTGGGCGGCATTGCCGTGTTTGGCATCAATGGGTTCGTATTGGGCCCGGCCATCGCGGCCATGTTCATCGCGGTTTGGCACCTCCACACGGCCGCGCACACCGGCATGCCGCCCTGACTTTGGCCCGCGCAACGCACCGGGTTGACGATGCGCAACACCGGCCGCAACCAACGCTTGATGATGGCAAGGCCTTGACATTGGGTATGCTTGGTTCTGGGTGGCATCCGATTCAAACCCGAGGTGATCGCCCAAATTCAGCAGGAGATTGATCATGCTCGTCAGAACAAGGCTTCTGACGACGGGTTCAAATAGCAGGTGGCCCGTCTGGAATGTCTGGAATCAGTGAGACACATCGGATTGTTGAACCACCTCTGCGTCGCCTAAGGAGCCAAAAAAATGCTTGAAACCATTGCCGTCATTCTGCTGGTGCTCTGGCTGCTGGGCTTGGTCACATCCACCACGATGGGCGGGTTTATCCATGTGCTACTGGTGATTGCCGTCGTGGTCGTCCTGATCCGGGTGATTCAAGGTCGGCGCCTGTAGCCAGGCCGGATTGAATGTCGGTTCGTCAACCCAAGGTGACAACATGAATGCAATCAAACTGGTGGCCGTGGCGCTGATCATCGCGGGCGTGCTGGGTTTGGCCTACGGCGGGTTCAGCTTCACCCAAACCACGCATGAGGCCAAACTGGGGCCGATTGAGTTGTCGGTGCATGAAAAACAAACCGTCAACATCCCCCTCTGGGCCGGCGTGGGCGCCATCGTGGTGGGTGGCCTGCTGCTGGTTTTTGGCGGCAAGAGTCGATAGTCGCGTACTGATCAGGTTATTGATCTCAAGCTTGCACCCGACAAGCCT
>JAYWDK010000213.1:0-5028 GCA_043779845.1 Betaproteobacteria bacterium
CTCGACAAACCGGCCGAATACCTCACGGCGCAGCGCCGCCGCGACCTGGTGCAAGGCCTGTTGAAGCAGGCCGGTGCCTGGCACGGCACCATCGCCTCCGGCTTGCGCCATGTGCTGCAAAACGGCTTCACTGCCTCCATGGCCCAGGATCTGCCGCCAGTGGGCGCGGCCCCCGGCGCCGGCATGACACTGGTCGACAACGACACCATCGAACGCGAGATTCTCACATCTCGGCTGGCGCTGGCCATCATGGATCGTGCCTCCTGGGAGTTCACGGATCTGCGCTCACGCATCGCCATGCTGGAGCGTCGGGGCGAACTCGACACGCACGACATGCTGCGGGCCCACATCCTGGCGCGCGTGGTGCTGGATGCCTGGCGTGTGGTGGGCCTGTCGGCCACCGATTGGCGCGAGGCCCAGAACCTGCTCCATGACGCTTTTTCGGCGCTGGCCGAAGGCGCATACCACGAGACCAACCGCTGGTTGATCAGCCAGCGTGTGATGCAAGAGGTGGATTTGCGGCCGTATATACGCCGCAGCAGCAAGGCCGGTGGTTCGCCCGACGAAAGCGGCTCGGGGGTCTCGGGCGACGACTCCCTGCGCGGCCCGGTTGGGTCACCCGCTCGGAGCGGCCCGCTCAATGCCCGGTCGGTCGGTCGCGACCCCGGCGGGCCCAGTGGCTTTGGCGCGGGTGCTGGGCGGTCTGCTGACCAGACGGCCACCTTCCCCATGGCCAGTGGCTCTGCTGCGGGGCAGCGCGGCGCACCACGGCCGCCGGGCGCCAAGGAGGCGATGCGGCCTCGCTGGCGCGATGACGACGTGGGCGCAGAAACCCGCATGATGACCCGTGCGGCACCTTTGGCGCGTGGCAGTGACCACGCCGAGGCGGTGCTGGGCCGACTCAATCGCCTGGTGGGCAGGCACTTGCCAGGCTTCAGCGACACCACGCAGGCGCGCCCCGTGAACGACGCTTTGTCGGCGGCGATCAACAACGCGCAATTGAGCTTGCGCAAGCGTCTGGCGCCACCGCCAGGCGCCACGCCGTCGGGGTCGCCAGTGCCCACGATGCTGGTGTCCGCGCCGATGCTGCTTGAGGAGTTGCAGCAGGGCAAGCAGGCCCTGAAGCAGGCCGCCAGCACGCCCGCGGAGCGCGCCACCATCGAGATCGTGGCGATGATGTTCCAGAGCATCCTCACCGAAGACCGCATCCCGGCAGCCATGCGGGTCTGGTTTGCGCGATTGCAAATGCCAGTGTTGCGCGTGGCCGTGACCGAACCCGACTTTTTTGCCACCATCGACCACCCTGCGCGCCGCCTGATTGACCGCATGGGGGCCTGTGTGATGGGCCTGGACAACGCCAGCCGCAACGTGGGCGACGCACTTGAGAAAGAGATCAAGCGCGTGGTGCAGGTGGTTGAGGCGTATCCCGACACGGGCCGCCGTGTGTTTCAGACCGTGCTGGTTGAGTTTGAAAAGTTCCTGGAGCATTACTTCAAGAATGAAAACGAGGCCTCGCGCCGCGGCGTGTCGCTGGCGCAGCAGGTGGAGCAGCGTGAAACCCTGGCCATCCAGTACACGATCGAGCTTCGGCGCATGCTCGATGAGGTGCCGGTGCAAGAAGGCGTTCGGCAGTTTCTGTTCCAGGTTTGGGCTGACGTGCTGGCCACGTCGGCTGTGCGTTATGGCGGCCAGGGCGCCGAGACCAAGCTCATGAAGCGGGCGGCCGCAGATTTGATCTGGTCGGCCAGCGCCAAGGTCACCCGCGACGAGCGCGCTGAGGTTCTTCGCCGCCTGCCGCCATTGCTCAAGCGCTTGCGCGAAGGCATGGCCATCGCCAACCTGAATGCCGAGCGGCAAGACGAGCGCATCAACGCGCTGAACAACGCCCTGGCGGCGGCCTTTACCGCCAAAGCGGCGGTGATTCCCAATGACCGGCTGCAAGACCTGATGGAGCGGCTGGAGTCCATTGAAGAGCTGCTGCCGGCCGCGGCCGATATCCAGATCGACGAATCCCTGGTGCTGGATCTGTCGGGCCATGAGAGCTCAGAGCTTGAAGTGGTGTCCGATGGGGGATCTTTGCCATCGGCGCCGATGGTGGCCTGGGCGCGTGAGTTGCAGGTGGGCAGTTGGTACACGCTGGAATACCGCAACCGCCACGAACCCGTGCAACTGGCCTGGAATGGTCTGCGTCGGCAGCTGTCGCTGTTTGTCACGCCCAAGGGCCGTTGTGTTTTGTTCCAGCAGCACCGGTTGGCGGCGTTTTTGCAGGCCGGACTGTTGTTGCCGGCGCAAGACGAGGCCTTGACGGTGAAGGCCACGCGCAACGCCTTGGCCAAGCTGGATGCTGACCCGTCGCGTTTGATGAGCTGAAGACTTGGCGCACCCGGTGGCGTGATAGCGCCACCACCCGCCGGCCGGCTTCGGATTGGCCGGGCGCTAGGAGCCTGGCGTCAGTGGATCAGGCGCTCTTCGGGGGCGACGAACAACTCGTCAAGAATCAGCGCGTCGGGCTCTTCGCCCAGGCTCCAGAACACCATCAGCACGATGACCTTGAGGTCTTCGAGCGCAAGCGGGCTGTCGCCTACCGCGCTGGCGCGGTCAATCACCATTTCGCGCATGGCGGGCGGCAAGACGCCGGCCGATTCAAGAAAGCTGACAAAACCGATGGAGTCTTCCCCCAGGCGGTCGAACTCGGCCGCCGAGTACACCCGCACGCTGGTGGCGGATTGCTCGCCCACGTAGGCTTGCTCGGTGCCGGCCAAACCGTCCAGCCAGATCAGCGCCTCCTGGATTTCATCGGATTCAAAACCGACGGCCGTGAGTTTGCGCGACAACTGGTCGTGGTCGGGACAGGCGTCAGGGCGCCAATAATTTTCATAAAGATAAACCAAAACCTCGAACATGAAACGACTATACCGCAGTGATTCGGGCACCCCTGGGCCGGCTCGCCGGCGCGGTTTGCGGCGCCCGGGCTGGCACCCCGGCCGATGATCGCCGCCCGCGCGGGCGCAGGCTCAAGTGGCTTGTCGGCGCTGGTAGAGCCCACCCGGCAGGCGGGCGACCTGGCCATCCAGTTCAAGCGTTAGCAAGTGCGCTGACAGCGCCGATGCCGGCCAGCCGCAGCGGTCGATCAGGGCGTCCAGCGACAGCGGATCGTGGCCCAGCACGCGCAACACGGCGTCGTCGGGCTCGGCTGTCTTGGTCGTGAGCGGGGTGGCGGTGGGCGCGGCCCTGGACAAGGGCGGCAAGGCATCGAGCTCTTCGAGCACCTGTTCAACCGAGTCGACCAGCGCAGCACCTTGGCGGATCAGGGCATGGCAGCCGCAGGACTGCGGCGCCAGGATGGAGCCGGGGATGGCCATCACCTCGCGGCCAGCCTCGGCCGCCAAACGCGCGGTGATCAGCGAACCTGATTTGATGGCCGCTTCAACCACCAGCGTGCCACGGCTCAGGCTGGCAATGATGCGGTTGCGCTGCGGAAAATTGCCCGCCAGCGGCGGGGTGCCGAGCGACAACTCGCTGACGATCAGCCCCTGCTCGGCAATGCGATGGGCCAGCTGGCGGTGCGAGCCGGGGTACACCCGATCAATGCCCGTGCCCACCACCGCCACGGTGCTGCCAGGGCCCGCTAGCGCGCCCTCGTGCGCGGCGCCGTCAATGCCTGCGGCCAGGCCGGACACCACCGTCCAGCCGTGCTGGCTCAGCCCGCGCGCAAAGCTGCGGGCGTTGTCCCGACCCTGGGCGCTGGGCTTGCGGCTACCGACGATGGCCACGGACGGCACGTTGAGCAGCTCGGCGCGGCCAAGCAGGTACATCAGCAGCGGGGGGTCAGCGGTGTTGAGCAGCAGCGGCGGGTAATCGTCGTCGCCGAGCACCATGACCCGCCGCGCCGGTGACGATTGCCGCCAGGCCAGCGTGGCGCTTAGCCGCTCGGCGTGGCCGTCGGGTGGTGAGCCCAGCGCGGTGGCCGTGGCAGCGTTCACCAACTCGTGGATCTCGGCCCTGGGGCCATCCAGCACCGCTTGGGGTGATCCGAAGTGGGCCAACAGCCGGCGTGCGGCCTCGCGCCCCACGCCTGGGCTGTGCAGCAGTTGCAGCCAGGCGCCGAGTTCGTCGTCACTGACCACGGCGGCGCGTCAGGACAGTGGCATCAAGGTTGGGTGAACCGGTCGCCGGGTTTGACCGGGTCGAGCGCGGACAGGATCAGGGCGTACGAGACACGGTCAAAAACCCGGAACACGAACAGCAGGCCCGTGCGCTCATCGGGCAGCTGGATGGGCTGGGCGCTCTCACCCGTGCGATCGGTTGCCTTGCTGCCCGCACGCCACAAGGCCAGCACGTGGCCGCGCTCAATGCCTTCACGCGTGCCCTTGTTGATGGCCACGATCTGGTTTTGCCCGGCCGACAGGGCTTCGCCATAAATTGACACCACTTGCCCCTCCAGGGCGGCACTGGGTGGGTGCGGCATGTAGGCGCTGAAATCCTGGGCGGGGGTGGGCGACAGGCGGTCGCCCACGCCGGCCTCCTGGCGTGCGCTGGACATCACAAAGGTGGCGGGCACCGGGGTGCCGGTGCCTGGTTGGGTGCCTTCGGCGCGCACAAAATCAGCGGTGCCCACAAAGCCAGCCTCGTAGCCAAGCACCTCGCCGGTGCCCGGGTCTTTCAGGGGCTTGCTCTCGCGGAACAGCGTGAAGCTGCGCGCGCCGCCAAGGTTGCCACGCACGTAAGCGGTTTCGCCCCGCGAGATCATGACCCGCCCTTCCTGGGTGGCGACGATGCGGGGCGCGTTGGCCAGTTCGTCCTGGCTGAGCACCAGCGCCTCGGTCAGGAAGGGTCCGATCAGGTGCAAGGGTATCGACGAGATGGCGCCGTTGTCGAGTAGCTGGCTGCGTACTTTGGGTGATAGTTTGACGGTGTTGGTGGGCGCCACGCCTTGGCCCTCGGGGCCACTTTTGGCCAGGCGCAGGCTGGCGCGGTCGCCGTCCTTGACCAGCACCAGCACTTGTCCTGGGTAAATGAGGTGGGGGT
>JAYWDK010000214.1:0-13606 GCA_043779845.1 Betaproteobacteria bacterium
CATACCGTTGGGTATGGCGAGCATTTGCAACGACGGATCAGCCCATTTTCAGGGTCAACCCGAAGGGCCGGGGAGATTTTCGGCACCAGGCGTCGTTGCCGACTCGTTGTGTGGCTGGGCCACACGTCTCGCCGACGTCTAGCCCGGCACCGAAACTCTCCCCGGCGCGGGCCCGACCCCAAGCCCGACAGGCTCCTGCCCCAGCGCTTGCAGCACGTGCAGTGCCACCCAGGCGTCGTTGGCGGCATACAGCAGCTGGCGCGCATTCAGTTTGGGCGTGGCCCAGTTGGTGGTGGTGATGCGCTTTGACTTGACGAAGCGCTGGCCAAACACGATGGCCACGGCCGATTTGATGCCGATCGAGCGGGCGTAGCCCTGGCGGTTGAACTCGCGGTCCAGGTCGATCAAAGGCGCCGCCTGCACGCCCAATCGCAAGTGCAGCTGGGCCTGGTCTTGCCGCAAGTCAAAGCCGACTTTCACAAGGTGTTGGGCGGCCAGCACGGCGCGGGCCAGCGCCTCGCAGGCGGGGTGGCGCAGCTGCAGCACGTAGGCCCGGGTGGGTGTCGCGAATTGCACCACGTCCGGGCCATGGCTGACCTGGCCTTTGACAAAGGTGGGCTTGGACTCGGTGTCAAAGCCCAGGTGGCGGTGCGCACTCATATCCGCCCACGCCGCTTCGAGCTGGGCCTCGTTGTGCGGCACCACGATGTGTTCCAGCGCGATGCCCACAAAGGGCTCCAGCGCCAGGATGGCGGTTTTTTCAGGCGGGTGCAGTCGGGGCATGGGCGATTGTGGGGGCGCATGGCCCACAGCCGGCGTGGCGTGGGCGTTGAGCGCGCGCCAGGTCAACGCCGCATGCCTCGCACCACGGCCCCTGTCAAGCGGCGCAGCAGCCATTTTGGCGCTGCCCGCCCGGCCAGGATGGCCGCCAGGTTCAGTGCGCCCGGCACGCGGATCACGTCGCCGTTCATGCAGGCCTCAAAGCCCTCGTCAGCCACCTCGTGCACGCTGCCCACCACAAAGCCCGCCGGCCCGGGCTTCAAACAAGACGTGGTGCGCACGATGGGCAACCCCATCTACCCGCAGGGCAGCATGGCGGTATTGGCCGGCAACCTGGCGCCGGGCGGGGCCATCATCAAGCAGTCAGCGGCCTACCCCCAGCTGATGGAGCACGAGGGCCGGGCGGTGGTGTTCGAGAACCTCGAAGACCTGGCCCAGCGCATTGACAGCGACGAACTCGACGTGACCGCGTCAGACGTGCTGGTGCTCAAGAACATCGGCCCCAAGGGCGCACCCGGCATGCCCGAGGCGGGCTATATCCCGATCCCGCGCAAGCTGGCGCGGGCGGGCGTGAAGGACATCGTGCGCATCTCCGACGGCCGCATGAGCGGCACCGCGTTTGGCACCATCGTGCTGCACGTGACGCCCGAGTCCGCCATCGGCGGGCCACTGGCCCATGTGCAAAACGGCGACCGCATCCGCCTGAGCGTGAAGAACCGCGAGATCACGCTACTGGTGCCCGAGGCCGAGCTGGCCCGCCGCGCCCTTGATAATCCGGTGCTTGAGCCTAGGGCTGACCGAGGTTATCGAAAGTTGTTTTTGCAGACAGTGCAGCAAGCCGACAAGGGTGTCGACTTTGACTTTTTGCAGGCACCCAAGATGGTGGGCAAGACGCCGCAGGCACGCTGAGTGAGTTGAAGCGACGCCGGGCCGGCCCAAGCCCGGCGCCCGCTCACAACGTGAAGCTAAACCCGTCAATCAGCGCGCCCGGCCCGCGCGTGCCGCCCAGGGCGCGCTGAAAGTAAGTGTCCACCGCCGGGTCGACCTCGGTGTGGCTGGTCAGCGCCATCAACTGGCTGCCCAGCGCGCTGTACAGGCTCTCGTCCCAGCGCAAATCCTTGATGGGGCCGATGATCTCGCCGTCCTGCACCCAGAAGCAGGCGTAGCGCGTCATGCCGGTGATGCGGGCCGACACCGGGTCGCTCCAGTTCAGGTAGTGCAGGTTCGACAAGTACAGGCCGGTGCCAAGGGTTGACAGCACATCTTGCTCGGCCAGCAGGCCCGGTTTGACATCCAGCGCGCGGGGCGCTTCACGCTCATCGGCGCCGTTAGCAATCAAGCCGTACTCTTTGGCGCTGCGCGAGCTGGTGAGCAGGGTTTTGAGCTCGCCGTTTTGGATCAGCGGCAAGCAAGTGGCCGACACCTCGCCCAGGCTGTTGAAGCGAGGCGCCAGGCCCAGGCCGAAGTTCTCGTCGATGCTGAGCAAGGGCGACAAGGTGGCAACGCCATCGGCCAGCTTCTTGAACGGGCAACGGCCTTGTTTCCAGGCTGCCGACGACAGCGCGTTCCAGCCCAGCATGCCCGTCAGATCGGCAAACGCCTGCGGCGCCAGGTAGGTGCGGTAGGCCCCGGGCTTGATGTCTTGCTGGGGTTTGTTCAGCAGTTGCAACAGCCCCCTGCTGCGCTGCAGGTTGGCGGCCCAATCGGCGTCAACCCAATGCGCGCCGGCGTAGCGGCCCTTGACGGCTTTGGCGCCGTTGTAGATCGAGTAATCCAGAAAGAAGGTTTCGTTGGCAAACCAGTGGCGCTGGCCCTTGGAGTTCTGGTGGCCGCGGATCACCGTGCCGCCGGCATAAAAGCCCGCCAGGTCACAGCCGTCGGCGGGCGCCACCACGGCGGGCACCACGCGTTCGGGCGCCAACAAGCCCCCCCTGAACTCTTCACTGCTGGAGCCGTTGTTTTGCATCGGCACCTGGTTGGGATCAGCGGGCAGCGCGCTGATTTCGGCCCGGCACTGGCCCAGCAGGCTTTGCAGCGCGGCGCGGTCCACATCCATATTGCCAGACAGCGGCCGGGTTTTTTGCACCGTGCGGCCCTGGGCTTGCAGTTGCAGCGACACCGCCAGCTGCTCCACGTCGGTGTTTTGCCGCACGCGGTTGTTGTTGAAGCGCAGGTAGAGCGTTTCTTCGGCGCAGATGTTGAGGGCGGCGTCTTCGCCGTCGGCCAGCTGCGACAGCAAGTCGCTGGCAACAGCGTCAAAGTGCGCGCGCACGCGGCTGATGAAGTCGAGACAATTCATTTGGAAACCTCCGTGCTGCGCACTGCGGTGAATCGCCTTGCGGCGCGGCCGTGCGGGCTCATGCCTGCCCCCCAAACACCTCAATGCTCTTGAACAAACACGGCGGTGAGGCATGGCCCACCCGGATCACCTGGCTGGGCTCACCCTTGCCGCAAAAAGCGGTGCCGTGGCTGGTGGCATCAAGGCCCACGCCGGCCAGACGGTTCCAGAAGTCAACCGTCACGCCGCGGTAGTTGGGGTTGCGCACCACCCGGCCCAGTTGACCGTTGTTGATCATTTGCCCGTACTCGCAGCCAAACTGGAATTTGTTGCGGTAGTCGTCAATCGACCAGGAGCGGTTGGTGTGCATCAGCACGCCGCGCTCAACCTGGGTGATCAAATCAGCCAGCGAGGCCGTGCCGGGCTCGAGATTGATGTTGGCCATGCGGTCAATCGGCGCGCGGTTCCAGGACGAGGACCTGAAGTTGGCCACGCCTGGCAGGCCCGAGCGCGCTTGCGATTCAAGCGAGCCCAAACCCCGTTGCAGCACGCCGTCTTGAATCAACATCTGCTTGGTGGCACGGTGGCCGCCGTCGTCAAACGCGTAGCTCGCCAGCTCGCTGCTTTGGGTGGGGTCAAACGACACGTTCATCAGCGACGAGCCATATTGCAGCTGGCCAAAATCGGCGGCTGTTACAAAGCTCCAGCCAGCGTAGTTGCGCTCGTCGCCCAGGATGCGGTCCAGCTCCAGCGGGTGGCCGATGGACTCATGGATCTGCAACATCATCTGGTCGGGCATCAGGATCAAATCCAGGGTGCCCGATGGGCAGTTGTCGGCGGCCAGCAGGGCCAGCGCCTCGCGGGCGGTGAGCTCGGCTTGCTGCACCAGTGCGTCGCGGTCAAACACCTCGCCGCCCAGTTGGCCGGTGCGTGACCAGGTGCGGGTCTGTGACTCCAGCCCTGATGCAGCAGTGGCCGACAGCATGAGGTCAAGCATGTCAAAGCTCTGCGTGGTGGCCGTGCCGTTGGACGAGAAATAGTCGATCTGGGTTTGCACCATCATCACGCTCGCGCTGCGGTTCACCACCAGGTCTGACAGCGCCATGGCCTGTGAGGCGGCCATCAGGCAATCGGTGATCTCGGCCACCGAGGTGCTGTCCAGATCACGCCCGCGCGCGCTGCGGTAGCTGCCGGTGGCGGGTGGGCGCTGCTCTGCCGTAAATCCAAACACCTTGTGCGCGCTGGTGGCGCGGGTGGTGGCCACCGCGCGGTCAAAGGCACGCTGCAATCCCGCCAGGCTGAGGTCGGCGGTGGCGGCGTAGCCAAAGTGGCCGTTCACCAGCACCTCACACATAACGCCTTCTTCGAGCGTGCTCTGGTTTTGCTCGGGCCGGCCGTTGCGCACCGCGCGTTCGGTGGTGGTTTCACACGAGTGGCGCAGCCCCGCCCAGTCGGCCGACTTCAGCGCGTGGTGCAGGGCGGGTTCATGGGGCAGGGGGGTGTGGGGCATGTTGGAGTGGGGCAGGGTGGGCCGGGCAGGGGGTGAAAATCAGGCGATCTGATGGCGATCTGACGGAAGTACGGCGGCAGTGATTGAGCGTGGCCTTGGCAGGGCCTTGATGGATCAACAAGTGGCCGGCCCCTGTGCACGTGATTGAATCCGGTGCCACCGTGCCAGGCCATCAAACCCTTGCCAGCTTGGCCAATAAGCCCGCTGGCGCGGGCTTGAAGTGTGACAGCCAACACCCCGATTCCGATCCCAGGAGACCCCCAATGTCCACCGAATCAAACAACGCCAATCCAGCCCACCCGGTGCCCACCACCGGCCTGCAACTGCGCACTCTCGTCAAGCCCAACGGCGAACTTGAAATGAGCTTGCAGAGCGTGCCCACGCCCACGCCCGCCGACGACGAGGTGTTGGTGCGTATTGAGGCCGCACCGATCAACCCGTCCGACATCGGCTTGCTGTTGGGCGCCGCCGACATGACGACCGCCCGCGTTTCGGGCAGCGGTGCCGAGGCGGTGCTCACGGCGCAGATCCCCGAGCGGCTGATGAAGGGCATGGCCGGGCGCGTGGGCCAATCATTGCCAGCGGGCAACGAGGGCGCGGGCGTGGTGGTGGCTGCGGGGGCGTCGGCTGCGGCGCAAGCCCTGCTGGGCAAAACCGTGGCCGTGCTCGGTGGCGCCATGTATTCGCAATACCGCAACGCCCGGGCCGAGTCGTGCCTGGTGTTGCCCGAGGGCAGCACGCCGGCCGAAGGCGCATCGTGTTTTGTCAACCCGCTCACGGCGCTGGGCATGGTGACCACCATGCGCCTGGAGGGCCACCACGCGCTGGTGCACACGGCGGCGGCGTCCAACCTGGGCCAGATGCTCAACAAGGTGTGTCTCAAGGACGGCATCAAGCTGGTGAACATCGTGCGCAAGCCCGAGCAAGAGGCCGTGCTGCGCGCGCTGGGCGCCCAGTGGGTGTGTGACAGCAGCGCGCCCACGTTCATGGCGGATCTGACACAGGCCCTGGTGGACACGGGCGCCACCATCGCGTTTGATGCCACCGGCGGGGGCACGCTGGCCGGCCAAATTTTGAGCTGCATGGAGGCCGCGCTCAGCCGCACCGCAACCGAGTACAGCCGCTACGGATCCAGCACGCACAAACAGGTTTACTTGTACGGCGGCCTGGATACCCGCCCCACCGAGATCAACCGCAACTTTGGCATGGCCTGGGGCGTGGGCGGCTGGTTGATGTTTCCGTTTTTGCAGCGTATCGGCGCGGCGGCCACCCAGGCCTTGAAAGCACGCGTGGCGGCCGAACTCAAAACAACGTTTGCCAGCCGCTACGCGAGGGAAATCTCGTTGGCTGAGGCGCTTCAACTCGACATCGTCGCAGGCTACGGCCAGCGCGCCACCGGGGCCAAGTACCTGGTGAATCCCAGCCGCTAGGGCGGCAATTTGCGGCCCGTTGCTTGTCGTAAGCATGGGCTGCTTTGACGCCGGCCAAGCGGTGCACCAAGCCATGCGGAGGCCGAATTGGACGCGTACCGTAGGAGTTAGTCGCTGCCCATGAAAGGCGCCGAATGTCTGAGCCTGCTCGGCAGGCGAGTCCACAACACACCGTGTCCGAAAACATCAAGAGCAAACCCATTGAAGCTGGGTTCTGGCCCTTTTCTTTGCTGACTTTCTTTTCGGCCCGAAAAGAAAGTTAGGCGCCCGCCGGGGCGAAACCCCGGCGCAATGCAGAAAGCGAGCACAGCCCGTGCGGGGCGTCAAAAAAGCAGCCTGTTGCCAAACGGCCAAGCAGCCCCAAAGCCCCTCTCCACAACCCTCCCACGAGCGGGCGAGGGGGCAATACTGCGATCCGCGCCGAAGCTGAGATTGAGGGCCAATCAGGAAAAACCAAACCCTCAACCCGCCAGCACCCGCTTGCGGGACTCTCGACGCGCCACCCACAGTGTTGAGGCGCAGATCACCATGCCGCCAATCAGGGTGGACTGGCTGGGCAGGTCGGTGAACAGCAACCAGCCCATCACGGCAGACCACACCAGATCCAGGAACCGGGCTGATTGCGTGGCCGAGATGTCGGCCGCCGCGAACGAGCGGGTCAGGCAGTAGTGGCCCGCGCTGCCCAGCATGCCGCACAGCACAAAAGCGGCCCATTGCCCGGCGCTCAACCACTGCCAGTGCCACAGCGCCAGCGGCAGGCTGAAGAGGGATACGGTGATGGATTGCCAGACGAGGATGACGCCTGCGGTCTCGTAGCGCGTCAGCGCCTTGGTGAGCAAAAACGAGGCCGCAAACACCGGCGCCGAGGCCAGCATCAGCAAGTGGTACTGGCCACTGCTGCCTGACAGTTTGGGCCCCACCACGATCAGCACGCCGGCAAAACCCACGGCCGTTGCCAGCCAGCGCTCCCAGCGCATGGGCTCTTTGAAGAACACGTAGGCGCCCATCATGATGAAGATCGGCCCGGTAAAACCGATGGCCGTCATGTCGGCCAAGGGGATGCGCGGCAGCGCCGTGAACCACAGGCACAAGCCGAGGGTGTGCGCCGCGCCCCGGGCGAACTGGCCGCCCACTTGGTGCGGCCGGAAAGCCGCCAATCCTTGGTGCCAGATCATCGGCAGCAACACCAGCAGGCCGAAAAAGTAGCGCAAAAACTGCGCCTGGAACGGATCCAGGTGCAGCGTCAGCGAGCGCATGGTGGCGTTCAGCAGGCTGAACAACAGCCCGGCGCAAACAGTCCAGAGCAGGCCTCGGGTGGTGGGCGACCACAGCGTGCTGCGCTGTGTCAGAGAGCGGCCAATAAGCGCCAGATTCATCGGGCTGGGTGCATGGGGGTGCTGGGTTGACCTCGGTTTGGCCGCGACTTCAGCCGCGACTTCGGCCGCACTTTTGACCAGCGGCGCCGGTCTTCAACCCAGCATCGCCCAAGCCGGGTGCCCCTGCCTATCAACCCGGGGACAGCGCCCACCCAGGAGATCGTCGGATTTGGCCAAGCTATTTAAAACGCCTAAGCGCGAAGGAGTCCACACATTTATTTGATCAATGTGGTGAGACCCGCTCGCCCCCTCAAACCGGTTGTTGTGCGGCTGATTTTAATTAATACACTGAATACGATAAATAACATCTTGATTCAAACATGACGTTTCGGTGCAAAAAGGCAGTCTCAAGCGAGGGGTTGCCGCGCGCTTTTTTGGCCTCCCCAACCGCTTTGAAATCTGGTTTTGCATCGATGAATAAATCGTTTGGGTTTCGGGGCTTGCTGGGTCTGGCTGGGCTGGCCGGGATGGCATCGACCCATGCCGCCGCGCTGAGCACCGACGTGAGCTGGAGCCTGGCTGTGGCCAGCCCTTTTGGCGCCGTGTGGGGCTGGTCGCTGTGCATTGCCACCGCTTTGCTGCTGTTGTTGCTCACGGTGTACGCGGTGCGGCACTACATTTTTTCGATCAACCGCCTGTTTGGCGTGCAACGCCACCCGTACGCCAGCATCGTCAGCGCCGATTGGCCGCAGGTCACGATTTTGGTGGCGGCGCACAACGAAGAGTCGGTGATCGCCGATTGCCTGGCCAACCTGATGGCGGTGGACTACCCGGCCGACCGCATGCTGGTGATGCCCGTCAACGACCGCTCCAGCGACGGCACGCGCGAGATCATCGACAGCGTGGTTGAAAAATTCCCGGGGCGCATCCAGCCGTTTCACCGGGTGGGTGGCAAGCCAGGCAAGGCCGCGGCCCTGAAAGACGCCACCGAGCTGGTCAAGACCGATTTCATCATCGTCTTTGACGCCGATTACCTGCCATCGCGCGGCCTGATCACGCGCCTGATGGCGCCGTTTGTGGACGCCGAGGTGGGCGCGGTGATGGGCCGCGTGGTGCCCAATAACGTGGGCGCCAACTTGCTGACGCGCTTGCTCGATCTTGAGCGCTCGGGCGGCTACCAGGTGGATCAGCAAGCCCGCATGAACCTGGGCCTGGTGCCGCAGTACGGCGGCACGGTGGGCGGCATCCGCATCTCGGCCTTGAAGGCGGTGGGTGGCTGGCACGACGACGTGCTGGCCGAGGACACCGACCTCACCTACCGCCTGCTGTTGGGTGGGTGGCAGACGGTTTATCACAACCGCGCCGAGTGTTATGAAGAGGTGCCCCAAAGCTGGGCCGTGCGCGTGCGCCAGATCAAGCGCTGGGCCAAGGGCCACAACCAGGCCATGGTGCGCCACAGCGCAGCGCTGCTGCGCCAGCGCAATATCCCGCTGATGCTGCGCCTGGACGGCGTGTTGCTGCTGGGCGTGTACATGATGTCGCCGCTGCTGATCCTGGGCTGGGGTTTGAGCCTGTTGCTGTATTTCACGGTGTCGCTGGAGGTGGCCACGCCGGCCTTGCTGGCGATCGCTTTCATGGGTCACAGCGCGCTGGGCAACTTTGCTGCCTTTTTTGAGATTGCCGCAGCCGTGCACCTGGACCGTTCGCGCCAGCGTGTGCGCCTGATTGCCTTCAACTGGCTGGGCTTCATCGTCAGCGCCGTGGCCATTGCGCGCGCCGTGCTCGAGCAAGCCTTGCTGGACCGCCTGCCGGGTCGCAACTTTCACTGGGACAAAACCGTGCGCTACCGGCGCTCGCCGGCTGCGGCTGTCGGGTCGGTTGGGCAGGCTGGGCCCGCCGCATGATGTGGCTGCTGTTGTTTGGTCTGACCGCGCTGGCGGTGCTGTTGCCCATGGTGCCGGCTATCGTGGAATGGGCCCGGCCCAGTGACGTGGTGCCGCTGCACATCGACAACCAGGACGCGCTGGACCCGGCCTTTCTGGCGCGTGCGTTTGCGGCGCGGTTGGTCGAGGCGGTGGGCCAGCGCCAGCCTCGCTTGGGCCGCTCGCTGATTGCCATCGCGCCCGTGATGGGCCCGTGGCCGCTGAACCCCGCCGAGCGCGACGTGGGCTTGACGCGCCGGGTGTGGCACGCGCAGGGCGACGTGGCCTTGCCCGCCGAGCTGACGTTCTTGGCCGAGGTGGCTGCGGGCGGCCATTTGCGCACGGCGCCCAACCGGGTTTACCGCGCGCTGTGGGCGGGCGACAACTTGCAGGTGTCGGCGCACAACACCGTGCTGCGCTGGGCCCATGGCACCCAGGTGGACGTGGCCGAGGGCTGCCGGCTGGCCGGGCGCATCAGCGCCGACTTGCGGCTCACCGTCTGGGGCCCGGCCAACTTTTCACTGCTGCATGCGCCCGTGATCCGTTTTTCGGTGAACGCCGACGAGGCCGTGCTGGCCGCCGCCACGCCCATGAGCTGGCTGGAGGTGGCCACCGGTGGTTTGCGCGCGCCGGTGTCGTGGGACGACGTCGCCGGCCGCGGCACCTGCGACGTGGCGCTGGACATCGTCAGCGGCATGGCGTGGCGGGGTGACCTGGTCTGCCGTGCTGATTTGACCTTGGGCGTGGCCTGCAACGCGCAGGGCAGCCTGAAGGTGCGTGGCGCGCTGGTGGCCGCCGCCGGGTGTCGCTTTTCCGGCAACCTGGTCACCGAAGGCCACATCGAGCTGGGCGACGGTTGCCAGGTGTTGGGCTCGGTGATTTCAGAGACCGAGATCGTGCTGGGCCGGGGCTGCGTGATCGGCGCACCTGGCAAACCGGCCACCGTGGCCGCGCCGCGCATCGTGGTGGCGCCTGGCGTGGTAGTGCATGGCACGGTCTGGGCCGGAGAAATGGGCAAGATCACCGGCGCGGGGGTGCCCTCAAAAGCGCCAAAGCACGCCACGCGCTCGATTGACTTCAGCAGCCACCCGCTGCCTTGGTCGGACGGTCTGGCATGAATAGGTCGCTCTTTTTTGGCGTTATCACGCCGCAGCAAGTCCGCCGAATCGTGGTGGCTTTGCTGCTGCTGGCCGCCACCTCGGCGCTGTGGTGGTTTGCCGGGCGCAGCGACACGCCCGTGGCCGCGCCCAGCCGGCTGGCGCTGGTGATGCCCGATGGCTGGCGCGAAGACGACGTGGCGGTGCTGGCCTGGCGCGATGCTGCGGCCGAGATCGGCTTCGCGCTCGATGTGGTGGGCGCGTCGCAGTTGCTGCGGCAGGGCGCGGCCTTGAGCGGCGCGGCGCTGATCCTGCCCGACACCGTGCACCGCCGCATGAACGACGCGCTGTTGGCCCATCTTGAGCGGCTGGTGTCGGGCGGAACGCATCTGATGCTGGTTTATGACGCCGGCGTGACCGACATGAGCGGGCGCTACCACCCGGCGCAATCCCGCCTGAGTGCCCTGGCTGGCGTGCGCTATGGCCTGTATGGCGCGCTGGGCGCCGGCATGCAGCAAAACCAGGTGGCCTGGGTGGATGCCAGCGCCTTGCCCCTGCTGCGCCTGCCGCCCGGCAAGCTGGTGCGCGAAGGCGGTGATCGCCCGCTCACCACGGCCCAGGCCAAGCCGCTGCCGCAAGAAGCGCTGGCCGTGGCGGGCTACCACTACGGCCGCTTGCGTTACCCCGTGTTTGCCACCGCCGGGGTTTTTGACGGCCAGCGCCTGATGCACGGCGAAGGCGCCAACGTGCTGGCCGGCGTGCACCGGCTGGGGCGCGGCGAGGTGCTGTTTGTGAACCTGCCGCTCACCTACCTGAAGCTGCGCACCGATGGCCTGTTCTTGCATAGTTTCTTGCGCTACTTTGCGCAAGACCTCGCGCTGTTGCCGCAGTTGTCGCCCATGCCCGATGCGCAAGGCGCGCTGGTGATGAACTGGCACATTGACTCGGCCGCCGCCGTGCCGCAGATGGAGCAACTGGTGCAACTCGGCGCGCTTGGGCAAGGGCCGTACTCGGTGCACCTCACCGTGGGCCCCGACCGCGACGTGCCGGGCGACGGCCTGGGCCTCAACCTCGCGCACAACCCGAAGATGCAGGAGTGGGTGCGCCGTTTTGCCGCGCGCGGCGATGAGATCGGCTCTCACGGGGGCTGGATCCACAACGAGTTTGGCCGCCTGGTCAGCAGCCAGAACCCGGCCCTGTCCACCGCGCTGATCGAACGCAACACGGCCGACATCCAGGCCGTCACGGGCAAGCCGGTGCGCGAGTATTCGGCGCCCACCGGCAACCACCCCGCCTGGGTCACACGGTGGCTGCACGAGCGGGGCGTGCGGGCCTATTACTTCACGGGCGACATGGGCATGGCGCCCACGCGCAGCTACCAGGACGGCCTGCGCGGCGCGCCCGACATGTGGGCGTTTCCCGTGCTCAGCTATGGCAGCGACGCGGCGCTTGAAGAAGCCTCGGAGCACCTGGTGAACGAGGCCGACATCGCCGCCTGGCTGAACGACGTGTCCGATTTTTGCGCCGACAACCGCACGGTGCGGCTGGTGTACTTCCACCCGCCCGGCATTGCCCTCTTTCCGCAGGCGTTCAAGCAATGGCTGGCACACACCCGCGAGTTGGCCGGGGCTGGCCAGTTGCGCTGGACCACCATGACGGCGTATGCCGCCTTCGCCAACCGCCGGCTGCAAGTGCGGTGGTCGGCGTCGACTGATACCACCGCCACCGGGTTGCTGCTGCAAGCCAGCCACCCCACGTCGCTCGCGCAGATGAGCTGGCTGCTGCCCACGCAGCGCTATGCCAAGCCCGAGGTGCTGGAGGGCCAGGCGCAGGTTGTGCCTGACGGTGCCTTCTGGCGCGTCACGGCCGGCAACGTGGCCTTGCTGCGCATGCGCGTGGCCAACGCCGAACCCATCCACTCAACCCGGACACCCTGATGGCCCACACCTTGTCAACTTCATCGCCGGTGCTGATCTCCGTCGGCACCCGCCCCGAGATCATCAAGATGGCCCCCGTCTATGCCGAGTTCAAGCGGCGTGGCCTGCCGGTGGCCTGGGTGCACACGGGGCAGCACCGTGAAATGGCCGATACGCTGTACCAGTTTTTTGGCATCGAGCCCGAGCATGAGCTCAGGCTGGTGCGGCGCAACAACAGCCTGGCGCACCTCAACGCCTTGTTGCTGGAGGGGCTGTCCGAGCTCTACCAGACGCTCAAGCCACAAGCCGTGCTGGTGCATGGCGACACCACCAGCACGCTGGCCTCGGCCCAGGCGGCGTTTTACAACGACGTGCCGATTGGCCACGTGGAGGCCGGGCTGCGCACCTTCATTCCGCGCGAGCCGTTCCCGGAAGAAAAGAACCGCGAGCTCACCGCCCGTCTGGCGCGCTGGCACTTTGCGCCCACGGCCGGCGCGGCGGTCAACCTGGCGCGCGAAGGCATCCAGGCCGGCGCCGTGTACACGGTGGGCAACACGGCCGTGGACGCCGCGCTGGCGGCCAGCGCCCGGCTTGACTTTTTGCTGGACAGCGGTGCCGCCGTGCTGCCACCCGAGATCGAGGCCTTGCGGCGCCGCATGGACGGTCCACGCAATGCCATGGGCACCGCGCCGCCAGCCTGGACCCACAACCCCGCCCGGCCCGTCGGCTGGCGCCTGATCACCGTCACCGCTCACCGGCGCGAGAACTGGGGCGGCGGCATCGCGCAAACCGCCCGTGCCGTGGCCGCCTTGCTGGCCAGCCACGACGACCTGGCGGTGGTCTGGCCGGTGCATGGCAACCCGGCGGTGAGCGAGGCCGTGCACCAGGCGCTGGGCGGCCTGGTCAGCCACTACGACGGGCGCCTCACCCTGTGCGCGCCGCTGGACTACCCGGCGCTGCTGTGGTGCTTGCGGCGCAGCGAGTTGGCGCTGACCGATTCGGGTGGCATCCAGGAGGAGGGCGCCGCGCTGTCCACCCCGGTGCTGGTGCTGCGCAACACCACCGAGCGGCCCGAGCTGATCGAGGCGGGCGCCGGCCTGCTGGTGGGCACTGACGAGGCCCACGTGGTGGCCACCGTCACCCAGCTCCTGAACGATGGCCCGGCGTTGGCGCGCATGCGCAACGCGGTCAATCCCTTTGGCGACGGCCAGACATCGGCCCGCGTGGCCGATGTGTTGCAACACGATCTTGGACTCTGAATGAAAACTGCCCTGACTCCTTTGCTCTCCACTCTCACCGCCACACTGCTGGCACTGGCGGGCAACCACTGCCTGGCCCAAACCACGGCGCCCGCGCC
>JAYWDK010000215.1:0-5009 GCA_043779845.1 Betaproteobacteria bacterium
GGCCCTGCGCCACCGCGTCGATCTTCTGCGGCGTGGTCTTGCGGGCCACGGCGGCCTTGGCCGTGAAGTCGGCGTAGATGTGGGCGACGCTGGCCTGCACCAGGTCGGCAAAGCGCGGGTCGAGCGGGCGCCGCGGGTCGCCAGCGCTGCCGAGCCAGGTGGTGGTCACGCCGGCCGCATGCACGCCGAGCCTGTCGAGCGCCTTGTCGCCGGTGGGCAGCATCGCGAACACGCCGATGCTGCCGGTGATGGTGCCGGCGTCGGCAATCACCTCGTCGGCGGACATCGAAATCCAGTAGCCGCCCGAGGCCGCCACGTCGCCCATCGACACCACCACCGGCTTGCCGGCGGCGCGGGTGAGCTCCAGCTCGCGGCGCACCAGCTCCGAGCCAAAAACGCTGCCGCCCGGTGAGTTGACGCGCAACACCACCGCCTTGATCTGCTCGTTGTCGCGGGCCTTGCGGATCAGCTCAGCGGTGGACCGCCCGCCGATGGCGCCGGGTGCCGCGTCGCCGTCGCTGATCTCGCCCTGGGCCACCACCACGCCCACCGCGTCGCCCTGGGTGCGGGGTTTTTGCCGCGCCAGGTAGTCGGCAAAGCCCACTTGGCGAAAGCTCTTGGTAGCGTCGTCGCGCTCGCCGCGCTGGATCAGCAGCTCGCGCAGTTCGTCGCGGGTTTTCAGGCCGTCCAGCAGCTTGGCGTCCAGCGCCAGCTTGGCCAGGTTGCCGCCGGCCGCCGGCAGGCGCTGCGGCAGCGCTTCGATGCCTTGTTGCACGCTGCCAGCGGGCAGCCGGCGCGCGGCCTCCACCTGGGCGGTGTACTGGGCCCACAGCGCGTCGTAAACCGCCGCGTCGGCCTCTTGGGTGGCGGGCGACGGGCCGTTGGCAAAAAACGGTTCGCCGAAGTTTTTGTACTTGCCCATGCGGATCACGTTGGCCGACACGCCCAGGCGATCAAACGCGTCGCGGTAGTAGCTGCGCAGCCGGCCGAAGCCCTCAATCTGCAAGCGGCCCATCGGGTGCATCAACACCTCGTCAGCGGCGGTGGCCAGCAGGTACTGGCGCTGGTCATAGTGCGATCCCCAGGCCAGCACTTTTTTGCCACTGGCCTGCTTGAAGCGCGCTATCGCGGCGCTGGCCTCATGCAGGCTGGGCAGGCCAGCGCCACGCAAATCATCCAGCACCAGCAGCACGCTGCTGATGTGCTCGTCGTGCGCGGCGGCGTCCAGCACGGTGAACAGGTCACGCAGCTGCACCTGGCTGCCGGCTTGGCCCTGGGCTTGCTGCAGCGCCTGCTCACGCAGGCCGCCCGAGCGCTGCTCCGCCAGCGCGCCGTTCAGATCAAGCACCAGCACGGTTTTGTCGTGCAGGCGCGGGGGCCCGCTCCTGAACCAGGCCACAGCAAGGCCCACGATCAAGGCCAAAAACAACAGGTTCAGCAGGCCGCGCCGCAGGCCGTCAACCCAGCGCCACAAGTTGCCAAGCACGCCGCGTTTTGGGCTGGGGTACAAATCGTTGGGCATGCCGTGGACTCCTGCTGTTGGGTGCCGGTTTTGGCCGGGCGATGATACGCAGCGTGCCGAGTGCCCTGCCTCAAAATCGCCCTCAATGCGGCACCGAGGTGGCCTCCGGCAGCGGCTCGGGCCGCACCCGCAGCGCCCAGCTCACACCCGCCACCAGCAGCAGCACGCCCGCGCCCGTGAGCAGCGGCGGCCAGCCACCGCGCAGCAGCAGCGCATAGCCCAGCGCCGACAAGGTTTCGAACACGATCAGCTGGCCCACCAGCGCGGTGGGCAGGCGCTGGCTGGCCTCGTTCCAGCACAGCGTGCCCAACCAACTGGCGAGCAGGCCGATGGTGAACATCAGGCCGACATAAGCCAGCGGCCGGGGCCCGAAGGGCATGCTGAACGCGGGCGCGCCGGCGCCGCCCAGGGCAGTGGGCTCGGGGCCCACCACGCCGCCGCTGAGCGCGCCGCAAAGCCAAAACATACCAAAGCCCAGCAGCGCCATCGGCAAGGTGGCCACGCCCTGCGCGGTGGCCCACGCACGTGGGCTGCGGTCGGGGTGGGCGCGCAGCCAGTCGGCATTGCGCAGGGGGTACCAGGTCCAGCAGGCCACGGCGCCCACGGTGAGCAAAGCGCCCAACGCATAACGGCCAAAGTCAGCGTTTGGGTCGGCCCGCAAGTGATCCAGCTCCACCTGGTTGACGCAAGCGATGCCGGCGGCGATCAACAGCAGCGATGGCAGCAGTTTCAGCCAGGGCAGCTGCCCGTCGCGCCGCGCGTCGCGCAGGTTGCTGCCAACGGCAATGACCACCGGCAGCGTGCCGATGATCATGGTGGGCAGCGGCCCGCCTGCGCGCGCAATGGCGCTGGACAAAAAGCCGTAATAAACGATGTTGCCCACCAGCCCGAGCTTGGCCGCCTCCCACCAATCGGCGCGGGTGAACTGATGTAGGCGCCTGCGGTCCAGCCAGGCCAGCGGCAAGGCGATCAGGCCAAAGGCTGCGTAGCGGCCAAAGGTCTGCATCAGCGCCGGGTAGTCGGGCAAGAGCAGCGGGCCGATGAAAACCAGGCCCCACATCAGGCCGGCGGCCAGGGCAAAAATAGTGCCAATCAGCATGGTCGGCGCTTTGCGGTGGGCATCAAACAGTGGGCCGCAACGCATGCAGCGCCGCCGGCTCGTCGCAGCGTAACGCCAGCTCGTCGATCAGGCAGGCCAGCGCGCGGCGGTCAAAACGCCGCAGCGCGTCGCCAAGCCGCCCAGCATCGGGCGGCTGGTCGCCCCTTGGCAAGTCATCCGTCGGCAAAAACGACGCCGCGCCAAAGTCGCCCAGCAAGGCGCGGCCCGCTGCATCAACCTGGATGTTGTGCGCGTACAGGTCACCGTGCACCAGGCCGCGCCCATGCAAATGCGCCAGCGCCGTCGTCATGGCCTGGGCAATGCCTACGGCCCGCGCCGTGTCCAGGCGTTGACCAGCGGCATACACGTCGCGGGTGCAAGTGGCCAGGCTGGGCGGTGCGGCCAGGTTGTCAAAGCCTGTGGGGATGCGATTGAGCACGATGCCCAATGTCTGATCTGGATGGCCTATGAGTTGCCCCTGAACACCCACCAGCTGCGGGTGCTCGCCAGCGGCCAGGCAGGCCGCCATCTCGCTGCGCGGCAGGCCGTCGCTGGTGATGGCGCCCTTGAACAGCTTGACGGCCACCGGCCGCGCCAAGCCTGCGTCGGCCTGCCACAGCGCGGCATGGATCACGCCCGACGCGCCCTCGCCGAGCACACCTTGCAGGTGCAGCCGTTGCCAGGGGATGGGCGGCTTGGCGTGCGCCAACTCGGCCGCGCGCTCAGCGGCCAGGCTGAACGGGTTGCCCGCATAGGCCAGCCACGCCAGGCGGGGCAGCGCCAGCAAGCTAGCGGGCAGCGCTGCTTGCACACTGTCAAATTGATTGGCGGCGATGCGCAGCAGCTCAAGCCGCCCGCAGGCGGCCAGGCTGTCAGGCAGCCCGCGCAGCTGGTTGCCAGCCAGCATCAGCTTTTGCAGGCGCGTGCAAGCGCCCAGGGTGTGCGGCAGCTCGGCGATGCGGTTGTCGGTCAGGATCAGCCAGCGCAGCGAGGGCGCAAGCGACGCAGCCGGCACCTGCTCGATCTGATTGGCCTTGAAGCCGATGATGTCCAGCGCGCGGCAACGCCCCAGCACGGCGGGTAGCGTGGTGAACAGGTTGTCCGAGCAGAACAGCACGCGCAGGCGATGCAGCCCGGCAAAGGCCTCGGGCAGCGTGTGCAGCTGGTTGCCCGACAGGTCCAGCGCCTCCAACGTATCGGCCAGCAACAGGACCTCGGGCGGCAGACCGCGCAGCCCCTGGCCTCGCAGATCAAGCCGGGTGCAGCCCTTGAGCTGGCCTGCGCGCAAGCGCGCCAGGGTGTCGGCGCTGTTGGGCGGGTTGGGCGGGTTGGGCACCGGCTTGGGCAACGCAGTGGGCGGGGTTGGATCCATCGGCAGAGTCATTCGGGCAAAGGCCCGCATTTTCAGCCACGCGCCCGCGCGGGTTGCGTCAAGCGCCCAACACGCGACCTGATGGGCCCTCAATTTCAGCATCGGCGCGTAGCGCGCCCTCTCCCGCTCGTGGGAGCTTGGGGTGAGGGGGCTTTGGGGCTGTTTGGCTTTTTTGCAAAGGCTGTTTTTGGCGCCCGGCACGGGCTGTGCTTGCTTTCTGCACGGCGCCGGGTATTCGCCCCGGCGGGCGCCTGACTTTCTTTTCGGGCCGAAAAGAAAGTCAGCAAAGAAAAGGGCCTGCAAAACAGTTTCAATAGGTTTGCTCTTGATGTTTTCGGACACGGTGTGTTGTGGACTCGCCTGCCGAGCAGGCTCAGACATTCGGCGTCTTTCATGGTCAGCGAGTAACTCTGCCGATACGCGTCCAAGACGAGCTGCGCATGGCTTGGTTCACCGCTTGGCTCGCGCCTTGCCCCTCACCCCAACCCTCTCCTGCTCGCGGGACAGGGTTGGGGTGAGGTGACAAACCGTTGGCTGAGGTTGAGGGCCCATCAGGACACACGATGCCCACGCCTGCGGCGGGCGTCAAAATGCAGCCGCATCAGACCAGGTTGGGCGCCCCGGGCGCCATGGCATCAGCCTTGGTTCACCCCCGCAACACATCGTCAGGAACCCGATGGGACACCTCAGCACCCATGTGCTCGACACCGCCAACGGCTGCCCGGCCGCCGGCATGCAGGTCACGCTGCAGCGCGTGCAGGGCGAGCACCTTGAAACGATCAAATGCATCACGCTCAACGCCGATGGCCGCAGCGAGGGCGGGCCACTGTTGCAGGGCCAGACCCTGGTGGTTGGCCGCTATCGGCTGCTGTTTGAGGTGGCGCCCTATTTCAGGGCGCGTGGCACCCCCTTGGCCGAGCCGCCGTTCATCGACACGGTGCCCATCGATTTCGGCATCGCCGACGCCACCGGCCACTACCACGTGCCACTGCTCGTCAGCCCCTGGAGCTACGGCA
>JAYWDK010000216.1:0-13585 GCA_043779845.1 Betaproteobacteria bacterium
AGGATGGTGTCGGGGCGCAACGCGTCCTTGAAGCGGTCGAGGTCGATCAGGCCGTCTTCTTGCACGTCGAGATAGGTGGCGTCGAAGCCTTGGCGCTCCAGCTCGCGCACCGTGTCGAGCGTGGCTTTGTGCTCGGTCTTGACGGTGATGATGTGCTTGCCGCGGCTCTTGTAAAAGTGCGCCGCGCCCTTGAGCGCCAGGTTGATGGACTCGGTGGCGCCACTGGTCCAGACGATCTCGCGCGGGTCGGCGTTGATCAGCCCGGCCACTTGCTCGCGTGATTTTTCAACAATGGCCTCGGCCTCCCAGCCCCAGGCATGGCTGCGGGACGCCGGGTTGCCAAAGTGCTCACGCAGCCACGGGATCATGGCGTCAACCACGCGTGGATCCACCGGCGTGGTGGCGCCGTAATCAAGGTAAATGGGGAAGTGCGGGGTCATGTTGGCGATAAAAATTGAGGGGTTGAACGGCAGCTTGGGCGTCGGTTTTGAGGGCCGCTCAAATCACTGCTTGAAAAAAGAATTGCCGAGCGCAAACACCGAATTGGGCGCGGTGATCTTGATGGGCTTGACCACGGGCACCGACGAGATCGCGCGCTTGATGGGCGACTCTTCAATCGACACGCCCTTGGCCAGCTGATCTTCGACCAGTTTTTTCAGCGAGATCGAATTCAGAAACTCGATCATTTTCTGATTCAGGCTGGCCCACAGGTCGTGGGTCATGCAGCGCCCGGCGTCGTCGCCCATGCAGTTTTCTTTGCCGGCGCAACCCGTGGCGTCGATGGGTTCATCAACCGCCACGATGATGTCGGCCACGGTGATCAGGTCACTTTTGCGGCCCAGCGAATACCCGCCGCCAGGGCCGCGCGTGCTTTCAACCAGCTCATGACGGCGCAGCTTGCCAAACAACTGCTCAAGATACGACAACGAGATTTGCTGGCGCGCGCTGATGGCCGCCAACGCAACCGGCCCGTTGTTGGAGCGCAGCGCCAGATCGATCATGGCCGTGACGGCGAAACGGCCTTTGGTGGTCAAACGCATGATGATTTCTCCTGTTTGCCTCGCGGCGACAGCACGTTTGGCGTGACGAACCCATGGGTTGGCGGGTGCATCAGCCTTTACCCGACTGATGTTGTCAAGTTTACCAGAAGCCTACTGATTTGGTCGGCATTGACCCAGATCAGACCCGGTTTGGCGCGTGGGGTTATTCGCGACAAGCAGCGCTGCGGGGCTCAAACACGCTGGCCCACCGTGGCGCGCGTGTCCATCCACAAAGGGTTCAGCGCAAGCGCTGCTGCAAAGCCACCAACAGGCCGTCGCAAGCAGGCTCAATCAAGTCCAGGGCCCGATCAAAACCTGCCACGCCGCCAAAATAAGGGTCGGGCACTTCTTGACTGGCCGAGCCAGCAGGTGTGGGGGCTGCGTATGACAACAGCAAGCCCAGCCGATGGCGCTCGCCGACTGGGCAACGTTCGTACAGCGTGGCCAGGTTGCCACTGTCCATCGCCAACACCAGGTCAAAGCCGTTGAAATCTGCGTCCACCACGGGCCGCGACTTGAGGCCCTTGACCTGATAGCCGCGCAGCGCGGCTTGCGAAACCGCGCGTGGGTCGGCCGGCGTGCCGCGCTTGAAGCCATGCGTGCCGGCCGAATCAACCAACACCTGCTCAGCCAAACCGGCTTTGAGCAACTTGCCGCGCAACACGGCCTCCGCCATGGGCGACCGGCACAGATTGCCCATGCAAATCATCAGCACCTGAAGCTGGGCCGGCTTGCGGCGACTGAACCAACGTTTGATCATGAGCGCGAAGGATAGCCGGACGGCCGCAACGATCTCAAGCCCCGACAGCGCCGGTCAAGGTTTCCCTACAGGCTTGATGTCAAGTTGACCCCACGCCGCGCCGAAATAAACAGAGCATGAGCATCCGCCTGTGCCACTGCCAAGCGCCCTTGTCATGCCCACAGTGCTTGATTTGCGGAGCAATCACTGAAAGAACGTGTCATGCGCCTGAACCAACCCGTCAGCCAGCGGGAATTTGCTCTCGCCGAAGGCACGACGCTGGTATCGACCACCGATCTGCAAAGCCACATCACCTACTGCAATCCGGCGTTCGTGGCGGTCAGCGGCTATGAATTGGATGAGTTGGTCGGCCAGCCGCACAACCTGGTGCGCCACCCCGACATGCCGGCGGAGGCCTTTCGCGACATGTGGGCCACGCTCCAGGCCGGCGAGCCCTGGACCGCGTTGGTCAAAAACCGCCGCAAAAACGGTGACCATTACTGGGTGCGTGCCAACGTCACGCCGGTGCTGGAAGGCGGACGGGTGAATGGTTTCATGTCGGTGCGCACGGTGCCCCGGCGCGACGAGGTGGCCCAGGCCGAGGCCTTGTATGCCCGCATGCGGGACGAGGCCGCCGCCCAGCGGCTGGTGCACACGCTGCAGCGCGGTGAGCTGCAGGTGGCCGGCCCTTGGCGCTTGTTGAAAAAAGCGATGCACCCGGGACTGGGCACCCAGCTGACACTGATCACGATGGCCGGCACGGCAGCGGTGGCGTTGCTGTCGGGCGCGCTGGCGAGCTTTGGCCTGATGCTCACCTTGCCAGTGAGCTTGGTGGTCGGCGCGAGCGCGGCGGCCTGGACGCGCGCACAGGCGCTGGCGCCCCTGCGCCAAGCCATCGCGGTGGCGGGCCGCATGTCGGCCGGTGACCTGTCGCAGACGATGCACGCCGACCGCTTTGATGAAGTGGGCCAATTGGCCCGCGGCATGACGCAGCTCAACGTCAACCTGCAGGCCATCGTCGGTGACGTGCGGCGCGAAGTGGAGGGCATCACCCTGGCGTCGAGCGAGATCGCCAAGGGCAACCGCGACCTGGGCAACCGCACTGAATCGCAAGCCAGCAACCTGCAGCAGACGGCAGCGTCGATGGAGCAGATCACCGGCACCATCCGACAGACGGCCGAAACCGCGCAGACCGCCGCCGATCTGGCGCGCGAGGCCAGCGACGTGGCCGAACGCAGCGGCGAAGCGGCACGCAACGTGGCCGATCGCATGGGCGAGATCCGCACGTCTTCGCACCGCATTGCTGAAATCATCGGCGTGATCGACGGCATCTCGTTCCAGACCAACATCCTGGCGCTCAACGCCGCTGTTGAAGCCGCGCGCGCCGGAGACGCCGGGCGCGGCTTTGCCGTGGTGGCCTCAGAGGTGCGCGCTTTGTCACAGCGCACCAGTGCGGCGGCGCGTGAGATCAAGGTGCTGATCGAGGACTCGTCCAACAAGGTGGAAGCCGGCACTCGCCTGGCCGAGACGACGGACCAGACCACCCGCCAGACCCAGGCCGCAGTCAAGCGCGTGCAGGCCTTGATCGATGAAATCAGCACTGCCACCGGTGAGCAATCCAAGGGCGTGACGCAAGTCAACGCATCGGTGGCCGAACTCGACAGCCTGACGCAACAAAACGCCGCAATGGTGGAACAACTGGCCGCAGCGGCCAGTTCGCTGCACGGCCAAGCCGAAGGCGTGACGCAGGCCGTGCGGATCTTCCGAGGCCAGGAGCCTGTCGGGCTTGGGCTCGGGCCCGCCTGACCCGGCGCGCTGGCCGGGCGGCGTATTTCAGCGCCGCCGAAACGGCACGGCCGGCTTGATCAAGCCGGTGCGCCACCCGCCACCAAGGGCAGCACGTTGTCGTCGTGCCCGCCCGCGCCAAACGCCTGCTCGCGCAGCAGCGCCAACTGATCGCGCACGCGGGCGGCCTTTTCAAACTCCAGGTTGCGGGCGAAATCGAACATCTGCTTTTCCAGCAGCTTCATGCGTTTGGCCAGGTCTTTTTCGCTCAAGGCCTCCACCTCGGCGGCCTCCACCAGGCCACGCACCTTGCTCTTGTCGTCCTGGGCGTTGACCACGCCGTCGATCATCTCCTTGACGTCTTTTTTGATGCTGCGCGGTGTGATGCCCAGCGCCAGGTTGTGCGCCACCTGCTTTTCACGCCGGCGTTCGGTCTCGCCGATGGCTTTTTTCATCGATTCGGTCATCTTGTCGGCGTACAGGATGGCGCGGCCGTTCAGGTTGCGCGCTGCCCGGCCAATGGTCTGGATCAGGCTGCGCTCGGAGCGCAAAAAGCCCTCTTTGTCGGCGTCGAGAATCGCCACGAGAGACACCTCGGGGATGTCCAGTCCCTCGCGCAGCAAGTTGATGCCCACCAGCACGTCAAACACGCCCAGGCGCAGGTCACGCAAAATTTCAACGCGCTCCACGGTGTCGATGTCGGAGTGCAGGTAACGCACCTTCACGCCGTTGTCGCTCAAATAATCCGTTAGCTGCTCAGACATGCGCTTGGTCAGCGTGGTGATCAGCACGCGCTCGTGGACGAGCACGCACTGGCGGATCTCCTGCAGCACGTCGTCCACCTGGTGCGTAGCGGGTCGCACCTCCACCATCGGATCCACCAACCCGGTGGGCCGCACCAGTTGCTCAACCACCGCGCCGGCGTGCTGCTGCTCGTAGACCGCGGGCGTGGCCGAGACAAACACCGTCTGGCGCATCTTGCCCTCGAACTCTTCAAACTTCAGCGGCCGGTTGTCCATCGCGCTGGGCAGGCGGAACCCGTAGTCCACCAGGTTGGCCTTGCGCGCCCGGTCGCCGTTGTACATGCCGCCAAACTGGCCGATCAGCACGTGGCTTTCGTCCATGAACATCAGCGCGTCGTGCGGCAGGTAATCCACCAACGTGGACGGCGGCTGCCCGGGGCTGGCGCCCGACAAATGCCGGCTGTAGTTCTCGATGCCCTTGCAGTGGCCCACCTCTTGCATCATCTCCAGATCGAAGCGGGTGCGCTGCTCGATGCGCTGGGCCTCCACCAGCTTGCCCTGGTTGACGAACTCGGCCGAGCGCTCACGCAACTCAACCTTGATGGTTTCGATCGCCGCCAGCACGCGCTCGCGCGGCGTCACGTAGTGGCTCTTGGGGTAAACCGTGAAGCGTGGCACTTTTTGGCGGATGCGCCCGGTGAGCGGGTCAAGCAGCGACAGGGTTTCGATCTCGTCGTCAAACAACTCGATGCGGATCGCCAGCTCGGAGTGCTCGGCCGGGAACACGTCGATGGTGTCGCCGCGCACCCGGAATGTGCCACGCGCGAAGTCGGTGTCGTTGCGGCTGTATTGCATGCGTATCAGCTGGGCGATGAGGTCGCGCTGGCCGATCTTGTCGCCCACCCGGGCGATGAAGCGCATCTGGGTGTAGTCCTCGGGCTTGCCGATGCCGTAGATCGCGCTCACCGTGGCCACGATCACCGTGTCGCGCCGCTCCAGCACGCTCTTGGTGGCCGATAGGCGCATCTGCTCGATGTGCTCGTTGATCGAAGAGTCCTTCTCGATGAACATGTCGCGCTGCGGCACGTAGGCCTCGGGCTGGTAGTAGTCGTAATAACTGACAAAGTACTCCACCGCGTTGCGCGGAAAAAACTCGCGAAACTCTGAGTACAACTGCGCGGCCAGGGTTTTGTTGGGCGCAAAAACAATGGCCGGGCGCCCCATCCGGGCGATCACGTTGGCCATCGTGAAGGTTTTGCCCGAGCCCGTCACGCCCAGCAGGGTTTGGTAGGCCAAGCCGTCTTCCAGGCCTTCCACCAGCAAATCAATCGCGCGCGGCTGGTCGCCGGCGGGCGGGTAAGGCTGGAACAGCTGAAACGGCGAATCGGGGTAGCTGACAAACACGCCCTCGGGCTGGGCGGGGTTGTCAGCATCGGTGCCATCGGCTGGGTTGGCGTCTGACTGGTGCTTGTCGTGGCGCGTGTCGTGGCAGATATCGGCAGGCGCTGCGGTGAGTTCCGGCATCGGGGATTCCCTTAAAATCAAACACTGCTGTTCCGCCGCGCAAGGGCAAACAGACAACCGCTTAGGGTATCGCACCGCCGGTTTCACCGCTGAGCGGGCTCTTGCCGCACCCACTTGCCACTGCTTTTTCTCCTCCTTGGCTGAAGCCAATCATCTTCCAGCGCTTTTTCAGGACACATCCCATGACGCTTTTCGCCGCCGTTGAACTGGCCCCTCGCGACCCCATCCTGGGCCTCAACGAGCAATTTGCCGCCGACACCCACCCCACCAAGGTGAACCTGGGCGTGGGCGTGTACTTTGACGACGCCGGCAAGCTGCCCCTGCTGGCCTGCGTCAAGGCCGCCGAGCAGCAACTCAACGACGCCGCCAAGCCCCGTGGCTACCTGCCCATCGATGGCATCGTGGCCTACGACAAAGCCGTGCAGCGCCTGGTTTTTGGCGCCGACAGCGCCGTGCTGGCGGCTGGCCGCGTGGCCACGGTGCAGGCTATCGGCGGCACTGGCGGGCTCAAGGTGGGTGCTGATTTCCTGAAAAAGCTCAACCCCAACGCCACCGTGTTGATCAGTGACCCCAGCTGGGAAAACCACCGCGCGCTGTTTGCCAACGCCGGGTTCCCGGTTGAAACCTACGCCTACTACGACGCACAAGCCCGTGGTGTGCGCTTTGACGCCATGCTGGCCGACCTGAATGCGGCCGCCACCGGCACCATCGTGGTGCTGCACGCCTGCTGCCACAACCCCACCGGCTACGACATCACGCCCGCGCAGTGGGACCAGGTGATCGCCGCCGTCCAGGCGCGCGGCCTGGTGCCGTTTCTGGACATGGCTTACCAAGGCTTTGGCGACGGCATCACTGACGACGGCGCGGTGGTGCAGCAGTTCATCGCCTCCGGCCTTGACTTTTTTGTCGCCACCTCGTTCTCCAAGAGCTTTTCGCTCTATGGCGAGCGCGTGGGCGCATTGAGCGTGGTGTGCGCGACCCAAGACGAAGCCGCCCGCGTGCTGTCGCAGCTCAAGATCACCATCCGCACCAACTACAGCAACCCGCCCACGCACGGCGCCCAGGTGGTGGCCACGGTGCTGGACAGCCCGGTGCTGCGCGCCCAGTGGGAGGACGAGCTCGCCGGCATGCGCCAGCGCATCAAGCAGATGCGCGCCCTGCTGCTTGAAAAACTCAAGGCCGCGCTCAAGGCCGCAGGCGCCGAGCAAGACTTCAGCTTCATCACGCGCCAGCGCGGCATGTTCAGCTACTCGGGCCTGAGCAAGCCGCAAATGGAACGCTTGCGCTCGGAGTTTGGCGTATACGGCGTTGATTCAGGCCGCATTTGCGTGGCCGCGCTCAATACCGGCAACATCGACCACGTGGTGGCGTCCATCGCCAAGGTGCTCACCACCCCAGCCTGATCAACCTGGGCACCGTGGCACTGGCGTGTGTGCCCGAGGGGCTCATGCAGTGGTTTGCACTGTGAGATAAGCTCTATTTGCTGAATCAAAGCGGCTCAAGCGCAGGCAACATTCATCAAGAAGCGCATAATTGCTGCACTGCACAAAAATGTGTCCCACTGTCAGGTGGGATTCAGGCCGGGAAGCACATCATGTGCTTCCCGGCCTGACGACCCACCCACACTCCGGAGCAACACGCCATGCTTTATCAAGTCTATGAATCACAACGCGCGCTGATGGCGCCGTTTTCAGAATTTGCCAGCGCCACGGCCAAGCTCTACAACCACCCGCTGTCGCCCTTCAACCGCGCGCCCATGGCGCAGCGTGTTTCAGCCGGTTTTGACTTGATTCACCGCCTCGCCAAAGACTACGAAAAGCCCGAGTTCGACATCCGCACTGTGGCCGTGAACGGCATTGACGTGGCCGTGCAAGAGCAGGTGCCGATCACCAAGCCGTTTTGCCGCCTGCTGCGCTTCAAGCGCTTCTCGGACAACCCGGCGGTGCTTGAAGCCATGAAGAACCAGCCCACCGTGCTGGTGGTGGCGCCCTTGTCGGGCCACCACAGCACGCTGCTGCGCGACACCGTGCGTGTGCTGCTGCAAGACCACAAAGTGCTGATCACCGACTGGACCGACGCCCGCACCGTGCCGCTGGCCGAGGGCCCGTTCCACCTGCATGACTACATCGAATACGTGCAGGAGTTCATCCGCTTCGTGGGCCCCGAGGTCAACGTGGTGTCGGTTTGCCAACCCACGGTGCCGGTATTTGCCGCCGTGTCGCTGATGGCCACGCACGGTGAGTTCACGCCGCGCACGCTGACCATGATGGGCGGCCCGATCGATGCCCGCCGCTCGCCCACGTCGGTCAACAACCTGGCCACTGAAAAGCCTTTTGAGTGGTTCGAGAACAACGTCATCTACAAGGTGCCGTCTAACTTTGCCGGCGCCGGACGCCGCGTTTACCCGGGCTTTTTGCAGCACACCGGGTTTGTGGCGATGAACCCCGACCGCCATGTCACCTCGCACTACGATTACTTCAAAGACCTGATCAAGGGCGACGACGACAGTACCGAATCGCACCGCAAGTTTTATGACGAGTACAACGCCGTGCTCGACATGCCCGCCGAGTACTACCTGGAAACCATCAAGACCGTGTTTCAGGATTTCTCGCTGGTCAATGGCACCTGGGACGTCAAAGGCACGCTGGTGCGCCCGCAAGACATCACCACCAGCGCCTTGCTGACGGTGGAAGGCGAGCTGGACGACATCTCCGGCGCAGGCCAAACCCGCGCCGCGCATGCCATGTGCACAGGCATCCCCAAGGCCAAGCAGTTCCATTACGACGTTGAAGGCGCGGGTCACTACGGCATCTTCTCGGGCCGCCGCTGGCGCGAGATGGTCTACCCGGAGGTCAAGGCCTTCATCGCGCGCTACAACGACGTGGCTCTTGATGACGTGGCCGCCGTGGCCAAGCCGGCCACGGCCGCCAAAGCGCCCAGCACTGTGAAGGCGGTCAAGACCCCCAAGGCCGCCTCGCCTGCTGTGGCAGCCAGCGCGCCTGTTACCGCGGCTGCCGCCGTTGTGGCACCTGTGGCCGTGGCATCGGCCGCAGGGGTGTCCCCGGTTGTGACATCGGCCCCGGTGGCCGAAATGGCGTCGGTGGCGCGGGTGGCCCAGCCCGCTATCGGCGTGGTGTCAACGGTGGTCAAGGCGCCGGCCAAGTCGGCCGTCAAGGCACTGGCCCAGCCTGCCGCCAAGGCGGCTGAGGCGGTGGCCGCCCAGTTGTCGATCAAGGCCAACAACGCCCGGGCAGCGGTGTCCAGCCCGGCCCGCAACGCCAAGTCGCCAGCACGCAAGGGATAATTCGGGCGGTGACCTTCACCGCCCCTTTTATCGCTCCGTCCGCCCACGAGGCGCTCAGCGCCTCGCCCGCCATCCCGGCCGCCGCCCCCGGCGCGCTGGTTGATCGGCTAAACGCGGTTTTGCCGCAAACCCAGTGCACACGCTGCGGCTACCCGGATTGCCGGGCCTACGCCGAGGCGATAACCAGTGGCCAGGCCGCCATCAACCGCTGCCCGCCTGGCGGCGCTGAGGGCATCCAGCGGCTGGCTCACCTCACCGGCTTGCCCGTGCTGGCGCTCGATTTGAGCTGCGGCCCTGAAGTGCCGCGCCTGCTGGCCGTCATCGACGAAGCCTGGTGCATTGGCTGCACGCTGTGCCTCAAGGTGTGCCCCGTGGACAGCATCACAGGCGCCAACAAGCTGATGCACACCGTGATCGATGACTTGTGCACCGGCTGCGAGCTGTGCGTGCCGGCCTGCCCCGTGGACTGCATCGCCCTGGTGCCCGTCACACCGGGGCGCACCGGTTGGCAAGCGTGGTCGGCAGCGCAAGCCGACGAAGCCCAACAGCGCTATGCGTTTCACCAGCTGCGCCAGGCCCGTGATCTGCTTGAAAACGACGACCGCCTGGCCAGCCGAGCCGCCACCAAGCTGGCCGATCTGCCCGCGCACACCCAGCACACCGACCCCGCCGTGCTGGACCACAAACGCGCGGTGATAGCAGCCGCTTTGGCGCGGGCCCGCGCGCGCAAAGCCACCATCAAGACTGACGGCAGTCCTGCCGACCCCAGGCCGTGAATACGCAGCCCCTGTCACGCCTGCGCGCCAACAGCCTGCTGCTGCTGGCTGCGTTGATCTGGGGCTCAGCCTTCGTGGGCCAATCCCGGGGCATGGCGGGCGTCGGGCCGCTCGCCTTCACCAGCCTGCGCTTTGTTTTGGGTGCGCTGGTGGTGGCGCCACTGGCATGGCGTGAATGGCAGTCGCTGCGCGCCGCTGGCCACGCCCCGGGGCGCCGCGAGGCGCTGTTCATTACCGCGCTGGGCGGCTTGCTGTGCACCGGCGTGGTGATGCAGCAAGTGGGCTTGATGAGCACCACAGTCACCAACGCCGGTTTTTTGACGGCGCTGTACGTGCCTTTGGTGCCGCTGCTGGCCTGGGTGTTCCAGCGCCAGTTGCCGCACTGGAGCGTGTGGCCCGCGGCCACCGGTTGCCTGGTGGGCACCTGGTTGCTCACCGGTGGCTCGCTGCAAACGCTGGTGGCCGGTGACTGGTGGGTGCTGGCCAGCGCCCTGCCCTGGGCGGTGCACGTGTTGCTGGTGGGCCAGGTGGCCAACAGGCTGCGCGGTGCCTATTTGCTGGCGTGTGGCCAGTTTGCGGTGTGCGCGGTCGCAAGCGGTGCCTTGGCCTTGAGCTTCGAGACCTTGACGGCCAACGGCCTGCGCCTGGCGGCCGGGGCCATCGCCTACACCGGTTTTTTGTCGGTGGGCGTGGGTTTTACCTTGCAGGTGGTGGGCCAGCGCCATGCGCACCCGGCCGACGCGGCCATCATCCTGTCGTCTGAAACCGTGTTTGCCGCGCTGTTTGGCGCCTGGCTCATGGGTGACCGGTTGCCACCCACGGGCTGGGCCGGCTGCGCGCTGATCCTGTGCTGCATCCTGGCGGTGCAAATCCTGCCGTTGCTGAGGCAGCGCCAGGCCGCTTTGCCGATCAAAATCTAGGCGCCTGTTGGCCCAACGATTCCCCCAGCCTCTCCGATGAAAACCACCGACATCGAGCCCTTTTTTGCCACCTTGGCTGCCGCCAATCCGATGCCCGCCAGCGAGCTGGAATACACCTCCGTGTTTGAGCTGCTGGCCGCCGTGCTGCTGTCGGCCCAGGCCACCGACGTGAGCGTCAACAAGGCCACGCGGCGCTTGTTTCCGGTGGCCAGCACGCCGCAGCAAATGCTGGCGCTGGGCGAGGCGGCGGTGGCCCAGCACATCCGCACCATCGGGCTGTACCGCAACAAGGCCAAACACCTGCTGCAAACCTGCCGCATCCTGGTGGACCAACACGGCGGCCAGGTGCCACGCACGCGCGCCGCGCTTGAATCCCTGCCCGGCGTGGGCCGCAAAACCGCCAACGTGGTGCTGAACGTGGCCTTTGGCGAGCCTACTTTTGCGGTGGACACGCATGTGTTTCGCATCGGCAACCGCACGGGCCTGGCGCCCGGCAAAACGCCGCTGGCGGTGGAACAGCAGCTTGAAAAGCGCGTGCCTGCCGCCTACCGCCGCGACGCACACCACTGGCTGATCCTGCACGGGCGCTACGTGTGCACCGCGCGCTCGCCCCAATGCGGCGCCTGCTCGGTGCGGCCCTGGTGCGACACCGGCCGCCTGCTCAAGCTGCCGTAGCCGGGCGCAGCCGGCCAGCACGCCGCGCTCAGCTCGGCCAGGTCAGCAGCAAAAGCCCAAGCGCTGGCGTTGATCCAACCGGCATGGGCCACCAGCAAGCGCGTGCAGTGGGCGGGGGTGTGAGCATGCCGCGAATCGGCCAAAAAAGCCTGGCAACGCGCCACCAACGCGGCCAGCGGCTCACCGCCGCCTGGCGCATGGTCGGCAAAATTGGCCTCCCAGACGGCCACCTCGGCGTGCGGAATATGGGCCCAGGCCTGACCGTCCCAGCGGCCAAAGTCCAGCTCCAGCAAGCGCGCATCCACGTGGTGCCGCCAGCCCCAGCGCGCCAGCCAGCGGCCCACGTCGGCGCAGCGCCGCAGGGGCGATGTAAACACCTCGCGCGGCAAGCCGTGCTGGCGCGCCGCGCGCCGAATGCGATGCGCCAAACGCTTGGCGCGACGCGGGTCTAACGCCAGGTCCGTGCGGCCAATGCAGCGGCCAACAGCGCCTTGTGGGCGCGGGTGGCGCCACAGCCATGTTTCAGCCACGGGTGCCACCTTGGCCATCACCCACGGCCCGCCGTCAAGGCCAGATACACCGCCAACTCGGCCCACTGCTGCGTGGCGCCCAAGCCATCGCCCGTATAGCCGCCCAGGCGGTGGTGCAGCCAGCGGCCACAGACCAGCGTGACAAGGGCAGCACACAGCACGGCGCCAGCCAGGCGCGGCGGCGAAAGCGCCGCCAAATCGGCAGGGCTACCGGAGCAAGCCGTCACCGTTGCGCAAGCCACGACCGAAGCCACCGACACGCCCGCGCCCACGCCCACGCCCAACACCAACGCGGCGCACCAACCCAGCGCCACCACCAAGCCGCCCGCGCTGATCTGCTGCGCCATTGGTTTGGCCTTGGCGTGCTCAACATCGCCGGCATAGGGCAAGGCCGCCAACAAGGCCACGGCCGCACCGCGTGACAAACCATGCGCCAGCAACAGCGCGGCACCAGCCAGCGCCGCGCTGGGGCCGGGCTTGTCGCCCACCAAGGCCACCAGCAACGCGGCCTTGAGCGCCAGCGTCAAGCCCAGGCCCAGCGCGCCGTAGCTGCCCAGGCGCGAATCTTTCATGATCAGCAACGCGCGCTCGCGGCTCACCGCGCCGCCCAGGCCGTCACAGGTGTCGGCCAGGCCGTCTTCATGGAAGCCCCCAGTCAGCCACACGGTGCCCGCCATCGACAACAGCACCGCCACCCAGGGCGGCCAGGTCAGCAGCGCCAGCGCCAGCAGCAGCGCGCCCCAGGCGCCCACGGCCACGCCTATCAGCGGAAAGTGGCGGGCGCTATCGTGCAACCACTGCGGCTTGAAGTTCGCCAGGCGCACCGGCACGCGCGTTAAAAATTGCAGCGCCACGGCGGCCAGGCGCAGCTCGTGGGCCAGGGCGTTGGTCAGTCGGCGGGTCAGCGTTGGCATCGGGGTTGGGGGCGGACTTGGGCTGGAAACTGGGCTTGCTCGCCGATTGGCGGCGCGGCGGCCCTCTCACCCGGTTACGGGGTTCAATTTGACGCCTTGCCGGCAGCTGTTCTCGCTTTCTGCACTGCGCCGGGTATTCGCCCCGGCGGGCGCCTAACTTTCTTTTCGGGCCGAAAAGAAAGTCAGCAAAGAAAAGGGCCTGCAAAACAGTTTCTATGGTCTTGCCCTCGACCGCTTCGGGCACGGCGCTCTGGACTCGCCTGCGTGCAGGCTCAGACATTCGGCGTCTTTCAAGGTCAGCGGTAACTCCACCAGTACGCGCCCAAGACTGCCTGCGCATGGCGTCGTCTTGGGTCTTGCGCTTGCCAGCGCAAGTGGCCTGAGGACGACCTTTAACCCGCACCGTGCTGTAGCCCAGAGCACCCGCCTTGGACGCCCTGCAGCCAAAACCCATCACGGTGGTGACAGGCGCCGACTGTCTGAGCCTGCTCGGCAGGCGAGTCCACAACACCGTGCCCGAAGCGGTCAAGGGCAATGCCATTGAAACTGGGGTTCTGGCCCTTTTCTTTGCTGACTTTCTTTTCGGCCCGAAAAGAAAGTTAGGCGCCCGCCGGGGCGAATACCCGGCGCAATGC
>JAYWDK010000217.1:0-4989 GCA_043779845.1 Betaproteobacteria bacterium
CGTCAAACAAATGCAGCACCTGGGCCACGCCCCTGCCGTCCATCAGCGCCACCACGCGGGGTCGCTGGCCCGCCATGCCCTGCAGCAAAGCTTGGTCGCCCACGCCGGCCAGCGCAAAGTTGAGCCGCATGTAGTCGCCCTGCATCAATGACCGGGGGTCGGCCGGCGCCAGGGCCACAAACACCGGTTTGCCCTGGGCGATCAAACTTTGTTTTTGCCAGATGGCGCCGTTCACCACCAGCAGGGTGAGCAGGGCCGCAGCCAGCACGCTCCAGCCCACGCGGCCCAGGGGCCAGGGTGTCGCTGGGTGGACAAGCCCCAGGGCCGGGTCGTCGCGCGTTGGGCTGGACGTTCGGGCGGGCGCCGCGTGCGCTGCGGCCGGGGTTGTGGTCGTGGTCGTGGTTCTGGTCGCCCGGCTGGCCCACCAGGCCAGGCTGCCCAGCAGGCAGGCCGCCGCCACCAGCACCTGCGCCTTGCTGGCCAGGGGCCATTGCAGCTGGTAATAAAAGCTGCCCAGCACCCACGCGGCGGCCAAGGCGCTGGCGCTGGCCAGGCGCAGGCGGTGGGTGACGCCACAAACCGCCAACGCCAGCACAACCGCGCCCAGCGTGGGCAAAAACCAGCCCAAGCCCGCCAGCACGACGGCCGCAGCCAGAGGCAAAAAATGGCGCAAACCGGGCCAGGCCCTGGCGGCAAAACCCGCACCCAACAGCGCGCCCAGCACCGACCCCACCTGCAGCAAAGGGTTGAAGGCCACCACGCGGCCCGGGCGGTTGAGCTCATGGGCGAGAGCGCCGACTTCGCCCAGCGTGCCGCCCATCAAAAAGGTGGCGCCTGACAGCGCTGCCAGCCCCAGCAGCACGGTGAGCAGCCAGCCGGCCAAAAACGCCTCCAGCAGAGCGGCCCATCGGGCACGCGCGCCGGCCAACAAGTGCCGTTGTTGCCCCCACAGCGCGGCCAGCCACAGTGCCAGCGCGGCCTGCAAAACCAACCATGGCGCGGTGGTTTGCTGGTGCATCCCATCCCAGTGGCGCGGCATCAAGGCCACACACAGCAAGCCCGCCGATGCTGCGCCCAACAAGGTGCGCAGCCAGGCTTTGGGGATGGCGGCGGCCAACACCAGCGCCACGACCAGCATCAGGGTTGAGCCTGCTTGCGCGTGCAAATCTCGGTACACGCCCAGGCCCAGCGTGCCCGCGCCCACCAGCAGCGCAGGCAGCGCCAGTTGCTCTAAAAACACGGCCAGGTTGTTGGACCGCATCACCACCACGGCGCCAACCAGGAGCAGGGCGCCCACCCCGTAGGGTGCGGCGCCAGCGCGCAGCACGTCACCCATCAACCCGACCACCACCCCCATCAACGGCAGCACCGCCAGCCAGGCGCCCAAGGCGGTGAGCAGCACCAGGGGCCAGGGCCGTGCATGGGGCTCGGGCAGCGTGGCGGCGGCAGGCAGCAGGCCGGCTTGAATGGCGGCTTGAAGAGTGGATTGAAGGTCCGCTCGACTGGCGGCTTGGCCTGCTGGGTGGGCGGCAGTGGCGGTGGTGGTCATGGCCTGGCCTGACCGGTTGCCGCTGGCAGAGTGGCTGCCAACGATGCCCGCCTCGACAGCCTCAGGATGCCGCTCACCGACGCCGCTAGCAAACCCGCAGCAGTCAGCCCCAGCAGCAGCATCGCGCCGATCCAGTCACTTTGGTGGCGGTTGAACAACCAGCGCGCCAGGCCGGACACCAGCAAGGCGTTGAGCGCCAGCGTGACGGCGCTGAGCGCAAAAATATCAAACCAACGTGGCGTGCTCAAGGCGGCGGCAGTCACCACCATGGCCAGCAAACCCAGCGCATATTGCGGCGCCACGGTGTCATGAAACAACCCACCCAGCGCCGTCATGGTGAAGCCCAGCACCGACAGGGTGATGGCCGTGCGTTGCGCCCAAATACCCGCGCCGGTCAGGCGGTGCGCGGCGGGGCTGAGGCCAGCCACCAGCGCCAGCGTGGCCAACCAGGCCAGGGCCTGCACGGGCAAATCGTCGGGCGCCACGCGCCAGCGGTGGCCCAGGTGGGTAAAGGTCCACAAGGCAATGCCCGTGCTGACCACCACCGCCCACGGCATCCACAGCGCGTCACTGCGCGCCCCCAGGCACAGCGGCAGCGCCAGCGCGGCCCACAGCGCAAACAGCTGCCAGGGGTCGGCGCCGGTTTGGTAGGTTTGGCCAAAAAACGCCAGCAGGGCACCCACGCCCATCAGGCACAGCAGCCCGAGCGCCGTGCGGGCTTTGGGCAGCGTGGCCGCCCCCAGGGCCGCGAGCAGCACCAGCGCTTGCAGCAGCCCAAAACGCCCTGTTCGGCCCCAATCAGCCCAGTTGGCCGCCACCCACATCACCACGCCCAGGCCGCCCAGGCCTGTCGCCAAAACGGCCACGCCGCGTGGCAGCCATCGCGCCAGTTGGGGCGGCTCGGCCGCCAAGCCCGCAAACTGCTGCAACTGGCGCGCTTGCGCGGCGCTGAGTTGGTGCTCGGCGCTGAGATCAAACAAGGCGTGGCGCAAGTTCATGGCGAGTGACCGGGTCGGGTGATGGCGGCGGTGCGGCCGGGCGCAAGCATAGGCGAGGCCGTGGCGTGGTTTGTGGGCCGGGCGCCCGGCAGCACGTTGACCGACTGGGTGCAGATTGCATATTGCTGTCGGGGTTTCACGGCCGACAAGGTGGCGCCTGCATGCCGCGCCAAGCCCGATAGGCTCCTAGCCGCGACCCTCAAAATTAGTCACGGCCCTCAAAAATGCTGCGGTGCAGCAAATAGCACTTGCATTGCCAGGAATCTGCCGTAAGATAAGCCCATGCTGCACCGCAACATTTCATGTTCAACGGTTTGCAGTCCAACCACTTGGAGTCCTGCATGACCAAACCCGCTGAAAACTTCCTGAATTCCGCCAAGACCGCCATGGCCGACATGACCGACATGGCCGCCTCGGCGATGTCCGGCTTCGAAAAGCTCGTCGAGCTGAACATGGCTACCGCCAAGTCGTCCATCGCCGACACCGCCGAGCAGATGCAAGCTGCGTTTGCCGCCAAGGCACCGCAAGACCTGAGCGCCGTTACCGGCCTGGTGCAGCCGATGGCCGACAAAGCCGCAGCCTACGGCCGTGCCGTGGCTGGCATCGTCACCGAAGCCGGCACCGCGCTGAGCAAGGCTGCCGAAGGCAAGTTTGCCGACGTGCAAGCCCAGGCCGTGGCCAGCATCGAAGCCGCCATGAAGCACGCACCCGCTGGCAGCGAAGGCGCTGTTGCTGCCTTCAAGAACGCCATGACCAGCGGCCAGGCCGCCATGGAAACCGCCCAGGCGCAAGCCAAGCAAGCGGTTGATGCCGCGGGCAAGAGCTTTACCGCTGCGTCCGACATGGCCGTCAAGGCAGCCAAATCGGTCACCAAGGCCAAGTGAGCTAGCGTCGTCAGCCACCAAACCGGCCGCGCTCTAACGGGCGCGATCGGGGTCAAGGGCTGATGGGTTTGACACGGCGCCCCGCATCTGCGGGGCGTTTGCATTGGCGCCCCACGCTCGTGGGGCGTTTGCATTTGTGGGCCGCCGTCGCCTCAACCTGCTCGCGCCAGGCTTGCCATCCCTTGGCGGATTGGCGCCGCCAAGCTGCTGCGCGGCTTGGCGCCGCCAAGCTGCTGCGCGGCGTGGCTTGTTGCCGGCCGGCCGCTACCATCGCTGGCCGCCTCAACCCATGCCCGCAAAACCACAAGGCCTACCGATGTCCGAAACCACTTTGCCCAGCTCGCCCTTGCACGACCCCATCCTCTACCAGCGCCATGGTGCGGTGGCCGTGCTCACGCTCAACCGGCCCGACACCCGCAACGCCTTGTCGGGCGAGGCTATGTTTGCGGCGTTCGAGGCCTTGTTCCAGCAATTGAACGACGACACCACGGTGCGCGCCGCCGTGTTGACGGGTGCGGGCTCGGCGTTTTGCTCGGGCGGCAACGTGGCCGAAATGCGCGACCGCAGCGGCATGTTTGGCGGCACGCCCGCTGAGATTGCCGCCAGCTACACGGCTGGCATCCAGCGCATCCCGCGTGCGTTTCAAACCCTGCAAATCCCCATCATTGCGGCCGTCAACGGCGCGGCCATCGGCGCGGGCAATGACCTGGCCTGCATGTGTGACATCCGCATCGCGTCCAGCACCGCGCGGTTTGCCGAGAGCTTTGTCAAGCTGGGCATCGTGCCTGGCGACGGCGGCTGCTGGCTGCTGCCGCGTGTGGTGGGCGCGTCACGTGCGGCCGAGTTGGCGCTGACGGGTGACGCCATCGACGCTGACGAGGCGCTGCGCATCGGCCTGGTGTCGCGCGTGGTGGCGCCCGAGCTGCTGATGGACACCGCGCTGGCCCTGGCCCAGCGCATTGCCGCCAACCCGCCGCAAGTGCTGCGCTGGACCAAGCAGCTGCTGCGTCAAGCTCAAACTAGCACGCTGGATGAAGCGCTGGACCAGGCTGGCGTGTTTCAAGGCCTGGCCCACCACACCGCTGACCACACCGAGGCTATCGCGGCTTTTTTTGAAAAACGCCCGCCGGTGTTCAAGGGTTGAGCGTGGCCCAACCCGGCCGCCAATCCTCCAGCTTCAAACCCGCCAGCTTGAAGCCGGCCAGCCCCAAGCCCGCTGCGTTGACCCCGGCGAGCCCAGACAAGCCCGAACGCTGGGTGCAAGATGCCGGCGACGCGACTGACGCCGTGCTGGTGATCCCACCCGACGCGCGGCGCGAGCGGCGGTTTGAAATCGCCTGCGCCATGACCGTGCGCTGCGGCGATGACCTGGCCGGTGCCTGGCACGAGATGGCGGTGTTTGCCAACGGCTTGTTGCAGTGGCGGCGCCGCATCAATACCAGCAACCCGGGCAGTTTTGACGGGCTGGATTACCGGTTTGCCCGCACGTTGGCAGTGGACGAAGCGCTGCGGGTGCAAGTGCGCAGTAGCTGCCGCGGTGTGATCCGCAAGGGGCTGG
>JAYWDK010000218.1:0-13544 GCA_043779845.1 Betaproteobacteria bacterium
ACCCAGACTGTTTGCACCGCGCCAGACGCAATATTATTTCTTGCTGATCCGCCAAGCCTTCACCCATCCAGTCGCCCTGCCCGACCCCGCCCAAACTTAGCCCTCAAGGACACCCACCATGCCCGATCTGTTCGAAAACCCGATGGGCCTGATGGGCTTTGAGTTTGTTGAATTTGCCTCGCCCACACCTGGCGTGCTGGAGCCGGTGTTTGAGGCCATGGGCTTCAGCAAAGTGGCCACGCACCGGTCCAAAAACGTGGTGCTGTACCGGCAAGGCGAGATCAATTTCATCGTCAACAACGAGCCGCACAGCGCTGCCGCCTACTTTGCCGCCGAGCATGGGCCGTCGGCCTGCGGTATGGCGTTTCGGGTGAAAGACTCTCACCAGGCTTATGCCCGCGCGCTGGCGCTGGGCGCGCAACCGATCGAGATCCCCACCGGCCCGATGGAGTTGCGCTTGCCGGCCATCAAGGGCATTGGCGGCGCGCCGTTGTACCTGATTGACCGCTTTGGCGAGGGCAAATCGATCTACGACATCGACTTTGAATTTGTCGCCGGCGTCGACCGCCACCCCGCCGGCGTGGGCCTCAAGTTGATCGACCACCTGACGCACAACGTCTACCGCGGCCGCATGGCGTTTTGGGCGTCGTTTTACGAGCGCTTGTTCAACTTCCGCGAGATCCGCTTCTTCGACATCAAGGGTGAATACACCGGCCTGACCAGCAAGGCCATGACCGCGCCCGACGGCTTGATCCGCATCCCGCTGAACGAAGAATCGTCACGCGGCGCGGGCCAGATCGAGGAGTATTTGATGCAGTTCAATGGCGAAGGCATCCAGCACATTGCCCTGCTCAGCGACAACCTGTACGCCACGCTCGACGCGCTGCGCGCCGCCGGCGTGCCGCTGATGACCGCGCCGCCCGCCACCTACTACGAGATGCTGGCGCAGCGCTTGCCTGGCCATGGCGAGCCGGTGGCCGAGTTGCAGGCCCGCGGCATCTTGCTGGACGGCAGCACCGACGGCGCCGGGCCGCCCCAAGCCGGCGAGTCCCCCCGGGGGGTGGACGCGGCAGGCGTCCTGGGGGCCAGACCCAGTGGATCGCAGCGCCTCTTGCTGCAAATCTTCACTCAAACCCAGCTCGGGCCCGTGTTTTTTGAGTTCATCCAGCGCAAGGGTGATGACGGTTTTGGCGAGGGCAATTTCAAGGCGCTGTTTGAGTCGATCGAGCGGGATCAGGTGCGCCGGGGCGTGCTGCAAACCGCCTGAGGTGACGGGTGGGCATGGCGGCGTTGACCGCGCGCTGGGGCAAAGGTCAGCTGGCGTGCGCACCGCCTCATCCGCGCCACAATTGGCCCCATGCTGACGATCAACAAACTCATCCCTGGCGGCCGTGGTCTGGCCGCTGTCCTCATCAAGCGCGCCGCCCACGTCGAGCTCGACTGGGACGTGCGGCAAAAAAGCCGTTTCGACGCCACCGACTCACAAGGCCGCCAGTTGGGCGTGTTTTTGCCGCGTGGCACGGCCGCGCGCGGTGGCGACGTGCTGGTGGCCGAAGACGGCTCGCTGATCCAGGTGCGGGCCGCCCCGCAGCCGGTGCTGGTGGTGCGCACCTGCCCGCAACATGGCAGCCCGTTTGACCTGCTGCGCGCCGCCTACCACCTGGGCAACCGCCACGTGGCGCTGGAGCTCCAGCCCGATCACCTGAAGCTCGAACCCGACCACGTGCTGGCCGACATGCTGCGCCAGCAAGACCTGATCGTGACCGAGGCCCACGACGCGTTTGAGCCCGAGGGTGGGGCTTATTCGGCGCACGCGGGCCATGGCGCCCAGGCGCCGCATGCGGCCGAGGCGCACGACCACGGCCACGACCATGCACACGACCACAGCCATGCACCCGCTGCCACCACCGCCAAGCCCGTCGGCATCGCCGTCGTGGCCGCAGCGCCAGCCCATGTGCATGGCCCGGGCTGCGGCCACGATCACGGCCACGGCCATGGCGGCGATCACGGCCACAAGCACTGAGCGCCGTGCCACGCGTGCGCCGCGCCGTGCGGCCAAGGCCACCACGTCAACGGCAGGGCGCCCAGCCTTTGCCAGCCGCCACGCTGTTGCAGCTGATGTGGCTGGCCTCGCCCGCGCTGCCGGTGGGCGGCTTCAGCGACTCGGAAGGCCTGGAGCCCGCTATTGATGCGGGTTATGTCACTGACGAAGCCAGCGCCGGCCGATGGCTGACCGACCCACTGCATCTGAGCTTGCAGCGTGGCGATTTGCCGCTGCTGGCCAGCGCCTTCAAGGCCTGGCAACCCGGGAGCCTGTCGGGCATGGGGTCGGGCCCGCGCCGGGGAGAGTCGCTGCGCAACATCCCCAGCCGCACCAAAAAATTGCCGGACTTGCACGCCACCTTCAGCCCCGAACTGAGCGACCTCACGATCTACGTGATCGACGTGGCCGCCGGTGAAAAAATCCCCCGCAAGGGTGGGGCCGGCATCACCAAGAGTGATCTGTTCGTGATCAACAAAATCGACCTCGCGCCCTACGTGGGCACCAGCCTGGAGGTGATGGTGGCCGATACCCAACGCATGCGCGGGCCGCGGCCGTTTGTGCTGGGCAACCTGCGCACGCGCCAGGGCTTGGCCGAGGTGGTGGGCTCCATCGAGCGCCAGGGCTTGTTGGTCACCGATCCGGCCTGACCGCCTTTCAGCCGCAAACACGCCACCCTCACGCCACCCTCACGCCACCCTCACGTCACCCGCACGCCACCCGCCCCCCATGCTGATCAACTGCGCCGCCTACCGCGAAGGCAAAAAGCTCGCCGACATCCCAACAGACGAGATAAGCGACTACTTGGCGCTGCCCGGCTGTTTTGTGTGGGTGGCGCTGCGCGACGCCAGCCCCGACGAGCTGGTCCACATGCAGCAAGAGTTCGGCCTGCATGACCTGGCCGTTGAAGACGCCCACCACGGCCACCAGCGGCCCAAGATCGAGGAGTACGGCAACACGGTGTTTGCCGTGCTGCACTTGCTGGAGCTGGCGCCCACCGATGAATGGCGCCTGGGCGAGGTGAACGTGTTCGTGGGGCCCAACTTTGTGCTGTCGGTGCGCAACCACAGCAACCAGGGCTTTTTGGGTGTGCGCGAGCGCTGCGAGCGTGAGCCCGAGCTGCTGCGCCAGGGTGCGAGCTTTGTGCTGTACGCGCTGATGGACGCGGTGGTTGACCGTTACTTTCCGCTGGTCGATGCGCTGGAATCCGAGCTTGAGACGATTGAAGACCAGATCTTCGACCGGGGCGCGGGCCGGGCCAACATCGAGCGGCTGTATCAACTCAAGCACAAGGTGACGGTGCTGCGCCACGCGGTGTCGCCCTTGCTTGATGCCATGGGCCGCTTGCACGGCGGCCGCGTGCCCACGGTGTGTGCCGCCAGCGGCGACTATTTTCGAGATGTAGGCGACCACCTGGCGCGGCTGCAAACATCCATCGACACCATCCGCGACACCATCGGCACGGCCATCCAGGTGAACCTGTCGATGGTCACCATCGAAGAAGGCGAAGTCACCAAGCGCCTGGCCGCGTGGGCCGGCATCTTTGCGGTGGCCACGTTTTTTGTCGGCATCTGGGGCATGAACTTCGAGCACATGCCCGAGCTGAAATCACCCTGGGGCTACCCCGCCGCGCTGGCCCTGATCGCCAGCACGTGTGGGCTGATGTACCGGCGCTTCAAGCGCGTAGGCTGGCTGTGAGCGCGCGCCCCGGCGGACGATGGCAGTCGTCCGCCGGGGGCCGTGTCAGTGCAGGCGGGTGAGGCCGTTGACCGCGCGCATGGCGCCCTCGCCAATCGAGGCGCCAAAGCGCTTGGCGAGTTTTTCGGCCACGTTTTCACGCGGCGTGTAGTCGATCACCTCTTCGGCCTTGATGACTTCGCGGGCCACGTAGTCGAGGTTGCCAAACTTGTCGGCCAAGCCCATCTTGACAGCCTCTTCACCGTTCCAGAACAGGCCTGAAAACGTGTCGGCCGATTCTTTGAGCCGGGCGCCGCGGCCTTCACGCACCACGTGGATGAATTGCTGGTGCACTTGGTCGATCATGGCCTGCGCGTAGGCGCGCTGCATGGGGTTTTGCGCCGTGAACGGGTCAAGCATGCCTTTGTTCTCACCTGCGGTGAGCAGGCGGCGCTCGATGCCGAGCTTGTCCATCAAACCATTGAAGCCGAAGCCATCCATCAGCACGCCGATCGAGCCCACGATGCTGGCTTTGTCGACATAAATTTCGTCGGCCGCCACGGCCACGTAGTAGGCGCCAGAGGCACAGACCTCTTCAACCACGGCGTACACCTTCTTCTTGTGCAAGGCCTTGAGGCGGTGGATTTCATCGTTGATGATGCCCGACTGCACGGGGCTGCCGCCAGGGCTGTTGATGCGCACGACCACGGCCACGGCGCCCTTGTCATCAAAGGCGTTGCGCAGGCCGGAGATCACCTGCTCGGCGCTCGCTTCACTGTCCGATGAAATTTCACCGCGCAGCTCAACCAAAGCGGTGTGCGGGCCGTTGGGCGAGCCGTGATGCATGCGATCAGACATGGCGAGCCACAGCACGACCGCCACCAAACCCAACCAGCACAGGCGAAAAAAGATACGCCAGCGGCGGTCAGCCCGACGTTCGCCCATCAGTTCGCGGGCCAGCGATTCCAGCGTCTGCTCCATCGCGGGCCGCGCGGCCACCGCCGACGCGCTCGGCACGGCGGGTGGTGCGGCGGGTGGTGTGGCGGGTGGTGTGGCGGGTGGTGCGGCGGGTGGTGCGGCATGAGGCGCGGTGCCCGTGGGCGGGTTGTCGTCCTGCGGATTCATGGGAGGCTTTCAGAGGCGGGAGGTTTGGCAAGCACGCGGTCGTCGACTACGGGCTTGTCGAGAACGGGCAGGCGAATATCGGGCGGACGTATGTTGGGTGAAGGATACCAATACGCTTGGCCGTCACGCTCACTGATCTGAACAGGCATCGGCTTGCCACGGCCGCAGGGGCCGCCGTTGCACCGGCCATCGGCGGGCTCATAGGTGGCGCCGTGCAGGGTGCAGACAATCCAGCGGCGATCATGGTCGAGAAACTCGCCAGGCTGCCAATCCATTTCCACCGGCACATGGGCGCAGCGGTTGATGTAAGCCACCAGCGCCCCCTTGAACCGCAGCGCAAACGCGCGGGTGGGTTGCCCCCAAAGCAGCACGTCAAAGACGACGGCCTTGCCGCTTTCAAGCAAGTTGGTGGCGGCACACAGGGCTTGGGGCTCGCCCGCCGACGGGTGATCAAGCACCTCTGGGCGGCTGAAATCGTCGGCGGGCGCTCTCAGGGAAATGTGGCTCTGCCACTTTCCGGGGTCCCCGTGGGGGACGGCCGGCCCCGGCGGGCCTTGGGACGCTCTTGAGAAACAAACGCCGGGCCGCCCCAAGTGTTTCTCCTCCTCCTCGGGGGGCGGGCGCCGCAAGGCGGCGGCTTTGGGGGCGCTCTCAGGCATGTTGCAACAGCCAAGCCTGAAGCTCGGCCGTGGAATGGGCGACAAACAGCGGCGACAGGGCGGCAAAAGCCTGCGCTTCATGGGCGCCGTAGCTCACACCAAGGCTGGCGCAACCGGCGTTGGCGGCCAGCTGCAAATCATGGGTGGTGTCGCCAATCATCAAGGTGCGCTCGGGCTCGACGCCAAACTCTCGCACCAGCTGGTTCAGCATCATCGGGTTGGGTTTGCCCGCCGTTTCGTCGGACGTGCGCGTGCCGTTGAACAAACCCTTGAGCTGCACGGTTTGCAGCGCTTCATCCAGGCCTTGCCGGCTCTTGCCGGTGGCCACGGCCAGCCAGTGGTTGCGGGCTTTCAAGGCGTGCAGCATGCCAAGCGTGCCAGGGAACAGCACCAGCGCGTGCTGGCTGGCAAAGTAGTGGTGGCGGTAAGACCGGCCCAGCTCGGGGTAGCGCGCCTCGGGCAAGCCGGGCACGGCGTGCTGCAGCGCGTCGTGCAGGCCCAGGCCAATCACGTAGGCGGCGCTTTCGTCGCTGGGCACCGGCACGCCAATGTCGGCGCAGGCGGCCTGGATGCAGCGCACGATCAAGGCAGTGGAATCAAACAGCGTACCGTCCCAGTCAAACACGATCAGGTCAAAGCGGCGGGGTTGAACAGTCATGATGCGGGTTTGAGGACAGGCTGACGGGCTGGCTTGGCAGCGGTTGGCGCGGCGGCCTTCGCGGGAGTTATGGGTGTCACGGCAGGCGCTTGAGCGCCAACACGGGCCAGACGATCCATGAGTGTGGCGCATTCCGGCGGCAGCGGCGCGGCCAGTTCAATGCGCTCCCCGGTGGCTGGGTGGTCAAACGCCAGGCGGCGCGAGTGCAAAAACATGCGGTCAAAGCGCTGTCCGCCCGGGCCGTCGCCGCGCGCCCACCGCTTGTTGAGGGCGAAGTCACCGTATTTGGGATCACCCACGATGACATGGCCGGCCTGCGCCAGATGCACCCGAATCTGGTGCGTGCGCCCGGTTTTGATCGTCACGTCCAGCAAGGTGCAAGCCTCGAACGCTTGCACCACGGCCACCAGGCTGATGGAGCGCCGTCCGTCGGGGTGGTCAGCGGGCACCGCCAGCACGTGGCGCTCGCCGCGGGCATCCAGGGTTTTGTGCAAGGCCACGTCAATCACCTTGAGCTTGGCCGGCCACGCCCCCACCACCAGCGCGGCGTAGGTTTTGCCGGTGTCGCGGCTGCGAAACTGCTCTTGCAGCGCCAGCAGCGCGCTGCGCTTTTTGGCCACCAGCAAGATGCCCGAGGTTTCTTTGTCCAGCCGGTGCACCAGCTCCAAAAACCGCGCCGTGGGCCGTGCCTGGCGCAGTTGCTCGATCACGCCAAAGCTCACGCCGCTGCCACCGTGCACCGCCACACCGGCGGGTTTGTTGATGGCGAGCAAGTGCTCGTCTTCAAACAGCAAGGGGAATTCACGCGGGGGCGCGGCGGGCGCGTCGGCCGGCTTTTCAGCCGACCTTGCGGAAACACGCACCGGGGGAACGCGCACCTCGTCGCCCAGCGCCAAGCGCGTATCGGCCGACGCGCGACCTTTGTTGACGCGCACCTCGCCCGAACGGATCACGCGGTACACATGGGTTTTGGGCACGCCCTTGAGCAAGCGCAGCAAAAAGTTGTCAAGGCGCTGGCCTTCGCTGGCGTCGTCGACGACGAGGCGCCGCACCTCGGGTGCTGCCGCAGCCCCCAGCGCGATTGGCGTGGGGGCTGCGGGGTCACCCGTTTGTGCGGCCACCCGAGCGGTGCCTCGAACGCCCGGGCTGGGTGCGCGCCGCGAGCCGGCATGTTTGCTGCTTATAATCATTCGAGCCACGATTGGGCCGTAAGTGCTTGATTATTCAGAGTTTACCCGGGCATACCCGGTGCTATCGTGGCCAAGCGCCTTACCGGGCGTGAATAAGCGTTGATGCAACACCTGCGTCATCTGCGGCAGGCCGCAGTCCCCCAAGTGATGCGGCGGCCCTGAGGACCAGGTGGAAGAGACACGTCGTTACAGCCGTCCCGTCAAAGGGAAAAAACAAAAGGTCATGAACGGCAGATTGCAGTTGTTTGTTAGGCGATCTGTCGTTCGCGTCAAAGCCCACAGGGTTCGCATGCCGCCCGTCCACCCCACTCACCTGCATTGGCCTCACGGCGATTTGCTGATCGCGCGTTTTTGCGCGAGAGCGCAGCCCCGGCGTTTTGCCGGCGCGGCCGCGCTACACGGTGAAGTGTTACCCTCGCGCTTGGCGCGGGGCCTGGAGACGGCGGCGCCGCCCACCCCCATTCGCTTTGCCGCACGCGGCCCCGCTGCAGCCCTGATCCTTACCCGATCACCGCAGTCCAGGGCAATTCCTTCCCCGGCTTTCTCACGTTTTTCGTGCATCAGAACAGGTTGCCCGCCCCACCGTTTTTAGGCTGAGCAGGGGAATCGAAAACACGCGCCTTCGGCAAACGGGGTGTGTGGAACTGGAGTGCACATGAAACGCATGTTGATCAATGCCACGCAGCCCGAAGAGCGGCGCCTGGCAATCGTTGATGGCCAAAAACTACTTGATTTCGAAACCGAAATCGAAGGCCGCGAACAACGCAAGGGCAATATCTACAAAGCGGTCGTGACGCGCGTCGAGCCGTCACTCGAAGCCTGTTTTGTGGAATATGGCGAAGACCGCCACGGCTTCCTGCCGTTCAAGGAAATCTCGCGCCAGTACTTCCGCGAGGGTGCCGACCTCAAAAACCTGAGCATCAAGGACGCCATTCGCGAAGGCCAGGAACTGCTGGTCCAGGTCGAAAAAGAAGAGCGTGGCAACAAGGGCGCGGCACTGACCACCTTTGTGAGTTTGGCCGGCCGCTACCTGGTTCTGATGCCCAACAACCCGCGCGGTGGCGGTGTGTCGCGCCGCATCGAGGGCGAAGACCGCGAAGAGCTGAAAGAAAACCTCGACCAGCTTGAGTACCCCAAGGGCATGAGCCTGATCGCCCGCACCGCCGGCATCGGCCGCACCGCGCCCGAGTTGCAGTGGGACTTGAACTACATGCTCAAGCTGTGGTCGGCCATTGATGGCGCGAGCAAAGCCGGCAAGGGCGCGTTCCTGATTTACCAGGAATCAAGCCTGGTGATCCGCGCCATCCGTGACTACTTCACGGCGGATATCGGTGAGATCCTGATCGACACCGACGACATCTTTGAGCAAGCGCAGCAGTTCATGAACCACGTGATGCCGGAAACGGCCAATCGTGTGAAGCGCTACCGCGATGACGCTGCGCTGTTCAGCCGTTTCCAGATCGAGCACCAGATCGAAACCGCGTTTTCGCGCACCGTCAACCTGCCCGCCGGCGGCGCGATCGTGATCGACCACACCGAGGCCCTGGTCTCGGTGGACGTGAACTCGGCGCGCGCCACGCGCGGCGGCGACATCGAAGAAACCGCCACCCGCACCAACCTGGAAGCGGCCGACGAGATCGCCCGCCAGATGCGCTTGCGCGACCTGGGCGGTCTGATCGTGGTCGACTTCATCGACATGGAGGAGAGCAAGAACCGCCGCGAGGTGGAGCAGCGCCTGCGTGACGGCATGCGCCAGGACCGCGCCCGGGTGCAGTTCTCGTCGATCAGCAAATTTGGCCTGCTTGAGCTCAGCCGCCAGCGCTTGCGCCCGGCATTGAGCGAAGGCAACCACATCACCTGCCCACGCTGCAACGGCACGGGCCACATCCGCGACACCGAATCGAGCGCACTGCAAATCCTGCGCATCATTCAAGAAGAGTCGATGAAGGACAACACGGCGGCGGTACACGTGCAAGTGCCTGTTGAAGTGGTGAGCTTCCTGCTGAACGAAAAGCGCACCGAGATCACCAAGATCGAGCTCAAGCAGCGCTGCACCGTGCTGCTGGTGCCGAACCGCCATCTCGAAACGCCTAACTACAAGCTGGAGCGGCTGCGCCACGACGACCCGCGCCTCGAAAACTTGCAGGCCAGCTACACGATGATCGAGGAGCCCGAAGACGAGGTGGCGATCAGCCGCCGCGAGAAGGCCAAGCCCAAGCAAGAGCCGATCATCAAGGGCGTGCTGCCCGACCAGCCGGCCCCCGTGGCCGTGCCGCGCCCGGAGGCCGCGCCCAAGGCTGTGGCCGCCGCGCCGGCAGTGGCTGCGGCCGCAGCGCCAGCCGCCAAAACCAGCACCACGCCAAGCTGGGTGGGGCAAGCCCCGGCGCCCGCTGCCAGCAGTGGGTTTTTTGGATGGATCAAAAAGCTCTTTGGCGGCGACGCACCGGCACCCGTGCCTGCCGCAGCACCCGTGGCCGCACCCGCCACGGCCACCGAAACCGCGCCGGGTCAGCGTGACGTCAAGACCGACGGCCGCCGCAACGAACGCAATGGCCGGGGCGACCGCAACGAGCGTGGTGACCGGGGTGGCCGAGGTGGCAAGCCAGGCGAAGCCCGTGGCGAGCGCACCGAGCGCGCACCACGCGCGGACGGCCGCACCGACAACCGTGAAGGCGGTGGCCGGGGTGAGGCCCGCGCCGAAGGTCGTCAAGAACTGCGCCCAGACAACCGCAGCGAAGCCCGTCCAGAAGGTCGATCAGACGGCCGGCGTGATGGCCGACGTGGCGAGCGCACCGAGCGCCCAGTTGAAACCGACGCCAACGTTCAAGCGCTGAGCGAAGGCGGCAATGCCGCCTCTGACAGCCCGCGCCGCGCACCCCGCCCCGACCGTGAGCCCCGTGTTCAGGATGTGACCACCGCCAGCACCTCGGTGGACGGCAGCCCGGCCGTTGAAGGCCAGGCCGGCCCGGACAGCCTGGACGCCGCCGGCGAAGAGCAGCGCCGCCGCCGCCGCCGCCGTGGTGGCCGCGGCAACCGCGACGAGGCCGGCAGCGATGCGGGCACCGGCATTGACGCCAACGCCCAGTCAAGCTTTGCGATGGCCACCGACGCGCCAGCAGCGGACGCAGGTCAATCCGTCCCGGCAGAGGCTGGCACCAATGACGCGGCGGCAACCGAGGCAGCCGATGGTGGTCGCCGCCGTGGCCGGGGTCGGGATCGTTCGCGCCGCGAGCGCACCGACGACGACGCAGGTGCACCGTCAGCAAGTGCCGAAAACCTCGGCACGTCAGTCGCCGTGCCGGTTGAAGCCAGCGCCAACCTGGAAACCCACGCGCCCGCAGTGATCAGCGCAGCGGCTGTGGCCGATGTTTTGGCCGAACCCGTGGCCGAGGTGCAAGCCGCACCGGTGGTCATGGCCCCCGCAGCAGCCGCGCCTGTTGTCGCTGCACCGGCACAGGCGCCAGCACCGGCAGCCGCGCCCGTCGCGGTGCTCGCCACCGCACCGGCCGCAGCACCAGCCGCGCCGTTCGTCTTGCCCTTGGATGACCTGCAACGCATCGCCGAAAGCTCGGGCCTGCAGTGGGTCAACTCCGACAGCGCCAAGATCCGCACCATCCAGGCTGCCATGGCCATGGAGGCCGCGCCCGTGCACGTGCCCCGCGAGCGCAAACCCATGGTCGCTGCTGACTCGGGCCCGCTGGTGCTGGTGGAAACGCGCAAGGATCTGTCGCAGCTCAAGCTGCCGTTTGATCACTCGGCACCACCCACGTCACAGCCGTGACTTGATGAGCTGCAGGCCCGGCGCTTTGCCGGGCCTGCAGCTCAAACGCGACAGACAGACGTCTGACTCAGGTCTGACTCACGCCTAACACACGCCTAACACACGCCCACTACACGCCGCCTTGGCGCAACGCCCTGGCGGCGTTTTTTGCGTTTTGGCCGGGTCATGGCGGGCACGGGCGGGTGGCGGGTGGCGGGCGCAAACGCCGCGCACACCGATGACGTATTTGCAGCAGCGCTGTGGCCGCGATCACCCGAAACGCGACAAGCGGGCTCAGAGGCTGAGAGGAATTTGAACGTGACCGAGCAGTGCGCCAAAAGGTGGCCAATCTAGGCGCAAAGCGCAGCCATAGCCTGGGCTATGGTGAGCGTTTGCAGAGACTAGCGGGCGCCTTTTGGTGTGATGAGCGGGCATGATCGAAAAACTCTCAGCCTCAGGGCTCAGGGCAGCATTTCGAGCGCGTGCTGGTAAGCCGGCTGGTGCATCAGCTCATCCCAGGGCAACGGCGGCACCAGGGGCAGCAGGTCAAGCCGGCGCGCCTCGCTGTCGCCGTCAGGCTGCCAGCGGCCCTGAGCCTGGGCTTGCATCAGGCCGTCCAGCAGATCGTCCACGGCGCGGCCGCCGTCGATGGACTGGTTGCACAGCAGCACCATGTCGCAGCCCGCGCCCAACGCCGCCAGGGCGCAATCCAGCGTGCTGCCCGCCACTTTGGCGCCTTCCATGCTCAGGTCGTCGCTGAAGATGGCCCCCTGAAAACCAAGATCACCCCGCAAAATTTGTTGCAGCCAGCGCGCCGAGAACCCCGCCGGCGCGGCGTCCACCTTGGGGTAGATCACATGCGCGGGCATCACGCTGGACAAACTGGTGGACAGCCACTCATACGGCTTGGCGTCATCGGTCAAGATGGCCTTGAGCGAGCGCTTGTCCACCGGCACCGCCACGTGGCTGTCGGCCTTGACGAACCCGTGCCCCGGCCAATGCTTGCCGCAGTTGGCCATGCCCGCTTGCAGCAGGCCATGCATCAAGCTCTTGGCCAGCATCGCAACAACACGGGGGTCGCGGTGGAATGCACGATCACCAATCACGCCGCTGTCACCGTGATCCAGATCCAGCACCGGCGTGAAGCTCAGATCGACGCCGCAAGCCCGCAACTCGGCGCCCAACACATAACCCGCAGCCGTGGCGGCATTGGTGGCGGCCAGCGCGTCTTTCATCCATAGCTCGCCCAGTGCTTTCATGGGCGGCAGGTGGGTGAAACCATCGGTGCAAAAGCGCTGCACGCGGCCACCTTCATGGTCCACGCTGATCAACATGTCGGGCCGGATTTTTTTGATCTCGGCCGTGAGCGCAGTGAGCTGAGCCCGGTTCACCCAATTGCGGGCAAACAAGATCAGGCCACCAGTGAGCGGGTGCTTCAGGCGGCGGCGGTCGTTGGCATCGAGCTGGGTGCCGGCGATGTCAAGCACCACGGGCGCGTGGCCGAGGCCGTTTTTGGTGCTCATGTCGTCAAGTCCTTTTCAATCATCACAAAGCTTGCGGCGTAGTCGGTTTCGTCGGTCAGGGTGACGTGGGCGCGCAGGCCCAGCGTGGCAAACCAGTCGGCCAAGGCGCCGTGCAGGCGGATCACCGGCGCACCGCTGGGCAGGTTCAGGATCTCGCAAGCCCGCCAGGTCATGGGCATTCGCATGCCCGTGCCAATGGCCTTGGAGAACGCCTCCTTGGCCGAGAAGCGGGTGGCCAGATAGGCCACGCCGCGCACCTCGGCCCGGGCGCGTCGGGCCTGGAATACCAGCAGCTCATTGGGGCCCAGCACTTTCTCGGCAAAACGATCGCCACGCCGGCCCAGCGTGGCGCGCAGGCGGCGGATATCGCAAATGTCAGTGCCGATGCCGTGGATCATCTTGCGGCAGTGACCTGTGCGACAGCGGTGTCCGGCGCAAAGGCGTTTTGAATGCAACGCTGATAGTCGCGCACTGTCTCTGTTAGCCCCAACTCCAGCGCGTCGGCGATCAGCGCGTGGCCGATGGACACCTCCAGCACGCCAGGCACGGCGCGCAAAAAATCAGTCAGGTTGTCGCGGTTGAGGTCGTGGCCGGCGTTGATCTGCAAACCGACGGCCAACGCGGCCTCGGCCGTGGCCGTGTAGCGCGCCAGCACCTCAGCTTGAGTTGGCGTGCCGTGTGCGCTGGCATAGGCCTCGGTATACAGCTCCACCCGCTCCGCGCCGCTGGCGCAGGCCGCAGTCATCATCTCGGGCATCGGATCCATGAACAGGCTGACACGCACGCCCAGCGCCTGCGCCTCGGCGATCAAGGGCTTGAGGCGCGCCATGTCCTGCGGGAAGCGCCAACCCTGGTCGCTGGTGAACTGATCTTCGCTATCGGGCACAAAGGTGGCCTGGTGCGGTGGGCGG
>JAYWDK010000219.1:0-13540 GCA_043779845.1 Betaproteobacteria bacterium
CATCGCCAGTTTGGCCAGCTCGCTGGGCTGGAAGTTCATCACCCCCAGCGGCAACCAGCGCCGCGCGCCGTTGACGCCCTTGCCCACGCCCGGGATCAAGACCATGGCCAGCAGCAGCAGCGACAGCACGAACAACCAGGCTGCCGATTTCTCCCACACCGCCACCGGCACCTGCACCGCGAGCAAGGCGGCGACGAAGGCGATGCCTAGCGAGACGGCGTGGCGACCGAGGAAGAAGATGTGCGAGTAGCGCGCGTACTTGGGGCTGTCGGGCAGCGCCACGCTGGCCGAATAAACCATCACCAGGCCCAGCGCCAGCAAACCGACGACACACCAGACCAGGCCCTGGTCGAAACCGGCGATGCGGGTCGACTGGCCGCTGGCAGGCCCGGTGTAGTCGCGGATCGGCAGCTCGCCAACGGCGGTGTCGCCAGCGGCGGTCCGCCCCTGCAAGCGTTGCAGCAGGCCGCCGAGACCGAATCGTTGGGCCAGCTTGGTCATGCCAGCCACTCCCCGCGATCGGCCGCCAGCGCCCGCACCGCGGCGACGAACACTTCGGCGCGGTGGCTGTAGTTGCGAAACATGTCGAGGCTGGCGCAGGCCGGGCTCAGCAGCACGGCGTCGCCCGCGCCGGCCTGGGCAAAGCTCCAGGCCACGGCGGCTTCCAGGCTGTCATGGTGTTGGCGCGGCACGGTATTGGCGGATGCATCGGCGGCCAAGGCGGCTTCTATCGCGCCGGCGTCGCGGCCGATCAAGGCCACGGCACGGGCATAACGCGCCACGGGCGCAGCCAAGGGCGAAAAATCCTGGCCCTTGCCGTCGCCACCCAGGATCACCACCAGCTTGCTCGGTGCCTTGTCGGCGCCCAGGCCTGTGAGCGCGGCCACGGTGGCGCCCACGTTGGTGCCCTTGCTGTCGTCAAACGCTTCAACGTCGCCCACGCGGGCAATGAATTCAACCCGGTGGGGCTCACCGCGGTATTCACGCAGACCGTGCAGCATGGGCGCCAGCGGGCAACCGATGGCGCTGCCCAGGGCCAGTGCGGCCAGCGCGTTGGCGGCGTTGTGGCGGCCCCGCACCCGCAGTGCGTCGGCGGGCATCAGGCGTTGCAGCAGGATTTCTTCGTCATCGCTGTCCTTGCGGCGCTTCAGGGTTTCGTCCACCTCGCGTGCGCGCACCAGCCAGGCCATGCCGTTTTCCAGCACCAGGCCAAAGTCACCCGGGTGCTGCGGCGCGTCCAGCCCAAAGCGCACCACCTTGCGGCCCAGCCATTTGTTGGGCCGGCCGCGACCGCCCTTGACGAGCACGCTTGCTGGCACCATGGCCTCTACCCGCAGGTCGTCGCGGTTGATCACCATCTGGGCGTGCTCACCAAAAATCCGGCTCTTGGCCGCCAGGTAGATGGGCATGTCGCCGTGCCAGTCGAGGTGGTCCTGGCTGATGTTGAGCACCGTGGCAGCGTCGGGCTCAAAACCACGCACGCCATCAAGCTGGAAGCTGGACAGCTCCAGCACCCAGACGTCGGGCAGGTGCTCAAACACGGGCGCGGCGGGCGGCGGTGGGGCGAGTTGCAAGTGGTGCTCGTCGGCGGGGATGGCCCCCTCGCCCTGGAAGGGAGAGGGTTGGGGTGAGGCTGCGGCTGCGGGCTCCAGATCCAGCGCCGCCGCCAACGTGCCCAGCATCGTCGGGCCGATGTTGCCGGCCGCAGCCACCCGCAGACCACAGCGCGCCACCAGCAAGGCGCACATGGCCGTGGTGGTGGTCTTGCCGTTGGTGCCGGTGATGGCGATCACCTTGGGGCGGTAAGCCCGGTCGGCCTGGAGATCAAGCAGCGCGCGGGCGAACAAATCAAGCTCGCCGGCCACCGCGATGCCCAAGGCCTTGGCCGCCCCCAGCAGCGGCGCGATGCGGGCGTCGCCTGGCGCAAGGCCGGGGCTCTTGAGCAGCAACTGCACGCCGGCCAGGTCGCTGGCCGTCAGTGCGCCACTGCGCACCACCACCTCGGGCGGGGCATCGTGCAGCGCGCTGGCCTGGGGCGGTGATTCACGCGAGTCCCACACCTGCACCCGCGCGCCGAAACGCGCACACCAAAGCGCCATCGCCAGGCCCGATTCACCGAGGCCCAGCACCAGCACGTTGAGGTTGAGGAGGTGGTTCATAAAGCAGCCGTCGCCGGGCCGCCCCAAGGCGGCTGAGCGCCCCCTTGGGGGGCCGCGAACAGAGTGAGCTTGGGGGTCATGAATCAGCGCAGCTTCAGGCTGGCCAGGCCCACCAGGCACAGCAACATGGTGATGATCCAGAAGCGGATCACCACCTGCGTTTCAGTCCAGCCACTTTTCTCAAAGTGGTGGTGCAGCGGCGCCATCTTGAAAATGCGTTTGCCCACGCCGAACTTCTTTTTGGTGTACTTGAACCACGTCACTTGCAGCATCACCGACAGCACCTCGGCGACAAACACCGCGCCCATGATGCCCAGCACGATTTCTTGCCGCGTGATGACGGCGATGGTGCCCAGCGCGCCACCCAGTGACAACGCGCCCACGTCGCCCATGAACACCTGCGCCGGGTGCGCGTTGAACCACAAAAACGCCAAGCCCGCCCCGGCCATGGCGCCGCAAAAAATCAGCAACTCGCCGGCCCCGGGGATGTAGGGGAACAGCAGGTATTTGCTGTACACCGAGTTGCCCACAACGTAGGCAAAGATGCCCAGCGCCGAGCCCACCAGCACCACCGGCATGATGGCCAGGCCGTCCAGCCCATCCGTGAAGTTGACCGCGTTGCTGGCGCCCACGATGACAAAGTAAGTCATGGCGATGAAGCCAAACACGCCCAGCGGATAGCTCACCGTCTTGAAGAACGGCAGCATCAAGTCGGCCTTGGGCGGCAGGTCATTCGAGAAGCCACTTTGCACCCAGCGCAGGAACAGCTCCAGCACGCGCAAGTTGGTGGTCTCGGACACCGAAAACGCCAGGTACAGCGCGGCCACCAGACCGACCAGCGACTGCCAAAAAAACTTCTCGCGCGAGCGCATGCCCTCGGGGTTTTTGTCCACCACCTTGCGCCAGTCGTCCACCCAGCCGACCGTGCCAAAGCCAAAGGTCACCAGCATCACCACCCACACGAATCGGTTGCTCCAGTCAAACCACAGCAAGGTGGCCATGCCGATGCCGATCAGGATCAGCACGCCACCCATGGTGGGCGTGCCCCGCTTGGCCAGGTGCGACTGCAAACCGTATTCACGGATCGGTTGTCCGATCTTGAGCTCGGTGAGCCGGCGGATCACCCAGGGCCCAAAGCTCAGCCCAATCAACAACGCCGTTAGCGACGACATCACGGCCCGAAACGTCAGGTACTGGAACACCCGCAGGAAACCCCACTCGGGGTACAGCGTCAGCAACCACTGGGACAGGCTAAGCAGCATGGGGATTCTCTTGTTCTTGTTGTTTTTTCGGGGGCTCGCCGCGCTGCTGCAAGGCGGCCACCACGCGTTCCATGCGCATGAAGCGCGAGCCCTTGACCAACACCGACTTAACGGCCGGCAGCGCGCCCAGGGCCGCCATCAAGGCCTCGGCGTTGTCAAAGTGTTGGGCGCCCGCGCCAAAGGCGGCGGCCGCGTGGGCGCACAGCGCGCCGGCGGTCCAGAGGTGTTCAATGCCGACGGCGCGCGCGTAGGCGCCCACCTCGGTGTGGAAGGCCACGCCAAAGTCGCCCACCTCGCCCATGTCGCCCAGCACCAACCAGCGCGGGCCGGGCAGGCTGGCCAGCAGATCGATGGCGGCGCGCACGGAATCGGGGTTGGCGTTGTAGCTGTCATTGACCAGCGTGACCTGGCGCCCGCCCAGCCACAAAGTGCTGGCTTGCGAGCGGCCAGACACGGGGCGGAAAGCCGACAAGCCGGCAGCAATGGCCTCAAGCGGCGCGCCTGCCGCCAGCGCGGCCGCCGCGGCCGCCAAAGCATTGCGCAGGTTGTGCTCGCCCGGGGCATGAAGCTGCAGATGCAATGGGCCGGCCGGCGTGCGGCCGTGCAGCAACCAGTGGCCACCCTCGGCGTCCTGGGTCCAGGTGGCGCTGGCCCAGACATCGGCACCAACGTCCAGGCCAAACGTGATCTGCTGACGATTCCCGGCCAGTGCGCGCCACAGGGGGGTGTGCGCGTCGTCGGCCGGAAACACCGCCGTGCCGGCGGTGGGCAAGGCCGAGATCACCGCACCGTTTTCAATCGCCACAGCCTCGACGCTGGCCATGAACTCCTGGTGCTCACGCTGGGCGTTGTTGACCAATGCCACGGTGGGCTGAGCCATACCGGCCAACTGATTAATTTCACCGGGGTGGTTCATGCCAAGTTCAAGCACGGCGGCGCGGTGCCACAACACGCCATCCTGGCGCAGCCGCAGCACCGTGAGCGGCACGCCGATGTGGTTGTTGAAGTTGCCGACGGTGGCCAGCGCGGCGTCGCCCAGCCAGGCCCGCAAGATGGCGGCGATCATCTGCGTGACGGTGGTCTTGCCGTTGCTGCCAGTCACGGCGATCAGCGGCAATTGCAGCGTGGCGCGCCAGGCGGTGGCGAGTTGTTGCAGGGCGGCCAACACATCCGGCACGATCAGACCCGGCAAGCCGGCTTCCAGCAAATCACGCTCGGCCAGCGCGGCGGCGGCGCCGGCGGCGCGCGCCTGGGGCAGGTAGTCGTGGGCGTCAAAGTTGTCGCCGCGCAAAGCCACAAACAAGTCACCGGCTTGCAGGCTGCGGGTGTCGCTGTGCACCCGTTGAATCGCGGTAGCGCCGTCGCCCACCAGGGCGGACTGGGGCAGCAGCGCGTGCGCTTGCGCCAAGGTCATCAGGGGCGCGGTCATGGCGCGGCCTTTGGCGACAAACACGACGGTGGTGTTGCCAAGCGGGCCAACAAGGCCTCGGCCGCGACGGCGCCATCCAGAAAGGGCAGCTTGGCGCCGCCGACGTCTTGGTAGTCTTCATGGCCCTTGCCGGCGATCAGCACCACATCCTGGGCATCGGCTTGAAGCACCGCGTGCACGATGGCGGCGCGGCGGTCTTCAATCACCCGCACGTCATCGGCGGCGGCCACGCCGGCCAAGATTTGCGACAGGATCCAGGCTGGTGATTCCAGGCGTGGGTTGTCGCTGGTGAGCACCACCCAGTCGGCCAGCTTGTGGGCGATGGCGCCCATCAGTGGGCGCTTGCTGGCGTCGCGGTTGCCGCCGCAGCCAAACACGCACCACAGCTTGCCGCCGCGCGCCACCGCCAAGGGGCGCAGCGCGCTCAAGGCTTTGTCCAGCGCGTCGGGCGTATGGGCGTAGTCCACCACCACTTCAGGCTGGGCCACTGCGGGCGCGGTGCCCGCTGCGTTTTGAACCCGGTCCATGCGCCCCGGCACGGGCGTGAGTTGGGGCACCACGGCGGCGGCTTGTGCCAGCGGCACGCCCAGCGCCCGCAGCGCGCCCAGCACGGCCAGCAGGTTGCTGGCGTTGTAATCACCGATCAGGGTGCTTCGAGTCGGCACGCTGTGCTCGCCCTCCACCAGCGTGAAGGCCAGGCCACCGTCGACATAACGCAGATCACGAGCGACCAGGCGGGGGGCACCGACGCCGGCTTGCGCATCGGCACTGGCGCCCGGGCGGGCCACCGAGGTGGTCCAGATGTCGAGCTTGTTGTGGGCCTGGTTGGCACGCAACTCATCAGCCAAGGCCGCGCCTTGCGGATCGTCCACGTTGATCACCACCGCCTGCAAGCCCGGCCAGTTGAACAGCGCGCGCTTGGCCTGCCAGTAGGCGGCCATGTCAGCGTGGTAGTCGAGGTGGTCCTGGGTGAAATTGGTGAACTGCGCCACGGTGACCGGCGTGCCGGTCAGGCGGTGCTCGGCCAGGCCGATCGACGAGGCTTCAATCGCGCAAGCCGCGCAGCCGCTATCGGCCATGCGCCTGAAACTGGCTTGCAAGGTGACCGGGTCTGGCGTGGTGAGCCCCGTGAACTGGATGCTGCCAGCGTGCTGGCCCAGCGGTGGCTCGCCCACGCCCAGCGTGCCCACCACCCCGCAGCGCTGACCCAGCGCGGACAGCGCCTGCGCCGTCCACCACGAGGTGCTGCTTTTGCCATTGGTGCCGGTGGCCGCGATGATGTTCAGGCGCTGGGCCGGCTGACCAAACCACAGCGCGGCCACCGTGCCCGTGGCGGCCTTCAGGCCGGGCAAGGCGGCAATGCGGGCATCGGTGGCGTCAAACCCAAAACCGGCCGCGCCTTCAGCCTCCACCAGGCAAGCCGCCGCGCCCGCCGCCAAGGCCGCAGCGACGTGCAGGCGGCCGTCGGTGCCGTAACCGGGCCAGGCAATGAAAGCGTCGCCAGCCCGCACTTGCCGGCTGTCGGTGCGCAAAGTGCCCGCGCCAGCGCCCGTGCCAGCGCCCGTGCCAGCGCCTGACGCGCCAGCCGAGCGCACGCGTTCGGTCAACCACGCTGCGGCTTCCTGGGCGGAGTTGAGTTGGCGCGGCATCAAAAGCTTTCGGGCTCGGCGGGCAAGGCCTTGGCCACCACGTTGGCCTTGACCTCCAGGTCAGGCGCCACGTTCATCATGCGCAGGGTTTGCTGCACCACCTGGCTGAACACCGGCCCGGCCACATCGCCGCCAAAGTACACGCCGTTGCTGGGCTCGTCCACCATCACCGCAACGATGATGCGTGGCTTGTCGATGGGCGCCATGCCCACGAACCACGAGCGGTACTTGTTGCTGGCGTAACCATGGCCCTCTTGCTTGTGCGCGGTGCCACTTTTGCCGCCCACCGAGTAACCGACGGTTTGCGCCTTGGCGCCGGTGCCGCCTGGGCCTGCGGCCATTTGCAGCATGCGGCGGATCTCACGCGCGGTCTCGACCGAGATGACCCGAAAGCCGGCCGCCGGATGGTCTTGCTTGAGCATGCTGACGGGGATGACCTCGCCATCATGGGCAAACGCGGTGTAGGCGTGGGCCATTTGCAGCAGCGACGCCGACAGGCCGTAGCCATACGCCATGGTGGCTTGCTCGATAGGCCGCCAGGTTTTGAAGGGCCGTAACCTGCCAGTGACCGCCCCCGGGAAATTGATCTGCGGCTTTTGGCCATAACCCACGTTGGAGTAAAGCTCCCACAGCTCACGCGCGGGTATCTGCATGGCCAGGCGCACGATGCCGATGTTGCTGCTTTTCTGGATCACTTCACGCGCGCTGAGCTGGCCATGGGGGTGGGCGTCCTTGATCGCGATGCCACTGACCACCACACTGCCCGGCGCGGTGGTCAGCAGCGTGTCGGGCTTGACGCGGCCGCTCTCCAGCGCCCAGGCCATGACAAACGGCTTCATGGTGGAGCCGGGCTCAAAGATGTCGGTCAGGGCGCGGTTGCGCAGCTGCTCGCCGCTGCGCCGGCCCCGTTCACCCGGGTCGTAGCTGGGGTAGTTGGCCAACGCCAGCACTTCGCCGGTTTGGGCGTCCAGCACCACCACGCTGCCGGCCTTGGCCTTGTGCTCGGCCACGGCGTCGCGCACACGCTGGTAGGCAAAAAACTGCACCTTGGCGTCCAGCGACAGCGCAATGTCAGCGCCATCGGCCGGATCGATGTTGGTGCCCATGTCGTCGATCACCCGGCCCAGGCGGTCCTTGACCACGCCACGCGCGCCGTTGTGGCCTTGCAGCTGCTTCTGGAAGGCCAGCTCGATGCCCTCCTGGCCCTGGTCTTCGAGGTTGGTGAAGCCCACCACGTGCGCGGCCGATTCACCCTCGGGGTAGCGGCGGCGGTACTCGCGGTTTTGATAGACGCCCTTGATGCCCAGGGTCTGGATCTGGGCCCAGGCCTCGGCCTCAACCTGGCGGCGCAGCCACGTGAAATTGGCGCTGCCACCGCTCAGGCGGTTGTCCAACTCTTGCGGCGTCATCACCAGCAACTTGGCCAACTGGGCGCGCTGCCCCACTGTCGCCTGGAAATCTTTGGGGATGGCCCACACGCTGGGCACAGGCACGCTGGTGGCCAGCAACTGGCCGCTGCGGTCGAGCACACGCCCGCGTGAGGCGGGCACCTCCAGCACGTGGTAAATCCGCTTTTCGCCCTCTTTCAGAAAAAACTCGGGGCCGATGATCTGGATGTAGGCCGCGCGGCCCAGCAGGCCCGCAAAACCCAAGCCCACGGCGGCCACGATAAAGCGGCTGCGCCAATTGGGCGTCTTGCTGGCCAGCAAGGGGCTGGTGGCGTAATTGACGCCGCGCACGCTGGATGACGCGAGCAGTTTTTTCATGGCCGCACACTCGCCACGCTGGCTGCGGCTTGGGCGCCAACACCGGCACCCGCGCCCGCGCCCGCGCCCGCACCGGCACCCGAGGCCGCCGACGCCCGCGCGCCCTGGGCACTGGCCTGGATCTCGTACATGGTGATGGCCGGCGTGGCGGTGCTCATCTTCAGGCGCTCACGCGCCGTGCGCTCAACTCGCAAGTTAGTGGCTTGCAGCTGGCGATCGGCTTCCAGCCGTTTGAAGTCACCCGTCAGGCGTGATGATTCGGTCTGGGCCCGGTGGATTTCATTGAACAGGCGGCGTGCTTCGTAGGCTGTTTTGACCAGCAACAGCGCACTGGCGATCACCGCCACCAACAGCAAGATATTGAGCCGGGTCATGATCGCCCCCGAACCTGCCGCTTCGCGTCAGGCCCCCCGAGGGGGTCAAGAAAACTCGGGAGCGGCCCGTCGTTTCCTTGAGATGCCGAGCCCGCCACGTCAAACAGCGCGGGGGTGCGCTCGGCCACCCGCAGCGTGGCCGAGCGCGAGCGTGGGTTGGCCTTCACCTCGGCGGCTGAGGGCTTGATGCGGCCCAACGGGTTCAGCTTCATGGCCTTGGGCGGCAGGTACAGGCTGGGCGCGCGCGGATCCACCACCTCGCGGCTGTGGCGGGCGATGAAGGTCTTGACGATGCGGTCTTCCAGCGAATGGAAGCTGATCACCGCCAAACGCCCGCCCGGGGCCAGCAAGGCCAGCGCGGCGTCTAGGCCTTGCTCAAGCTCCTTGAGCTCAGCGTTGACGAAAATCCGAAGAGCTTGAAAGGTGCGCGTGGCGGGGTTCTGCCCCGGCTCACGGGTTTTGACCGTACGAGCCACGATTTGGGACAGCTCGAACGTGGTTCGGACCGCGCCGCCGCCATCCCGGCAAGCAACAAGCGCCTTTGCAATCGGTACAGCAAACCGTTCTTCGCCATAGTCACGAATCACCTCCGCAATGTGGCGCTCGGAGGCGCCCGCCAAAAAGTCTGCGGCCGTCTCGCCGCGGGTGGTGTCCATGCGCATGTCCAGCGGCGCATCAAACCTGAAACTGAAACCCCGCTCGGGGTTGTCGATTTGTGGCGAGCTGACCCCCAGGTCGAGCAGCACGCCATTGAGCCGGCGGATGCCCCGCGCAGCCAGCGCGGGCACCATGTCGGCAAAGCTCTCGTGGATGATCTCGAAGCGCGCATCAGTGGCCGCCAGCGCGTGGCCCACGGCCAGCGCCTCGGGGTCTTTGTCGAAGGCCAGCAAGCGGCCCGTGGGCGCCAGCCGCGCCAGCAACGCACGGCTGTGGCCGCCACGGCCAAAAGTGCCGTCAACGTACACGCCGTCGGGTCGATTCAAGACAGCGTCGACTGCCTCACCCAACAGTACGGTGGTGTGTTGCCCTGCGGTGTGGGTGGTCATCAAAAGACAAAGCTCTTGATGGCGTCGGGCATCGGCCCGGCCATCACCTGCGCTTGATGGGCGGCGTACTTTGCCGCATCCCACAACTCAAGCCGCTGGCCCATGCCCAGCAGCAGCACATCTTTGTCGAGCCCGGCCATGGCGCGAAGCTCGGGCGGCACCAGCACGCGAGCGGCCGAATCAACGTCAACATCGACCGCGCTGCCCACAAAAAACCGACGCCAGCCGTCTGCCTCCATGGGCAAGCCCAACAGCTGGGCGCGGAACCCCTCCCAGTTGGGCCGGGGGAACACCAACAAGCAGCCAATCGGGTGCTGGGTGATGGTGAGCTGGTTGCTGGACAAGGCGGCCAGCGCGTCGCGATGACGGGCAGGCACGGTCATCCGCCCCTTGCCATCCAGCGACAACACCGACGTACCTTGAAAGATCAATCCAGCCACTTTGCCCCACCTATTCCCACCGACCTCCACTTTAGCGTAGAAACCAGTGCTTACCAGGGGCAACACTAGAAAAATCAATCAAATCAACTACTTAGTGGCTACACCTCAAGCCCTCTCGTGAGCAAAAGTGATTAAAAATAGGAACTTGCAGACGACTCTGAAAGCAATGGGTGAGCACTGTGACAGCCCGGTTGCGGCCCGCAAGACGTGGACTTGTGCCGCAAGTCGGGCTTGGCGAGTGTGTGAATTGTCACAAAGCATGCCAACTTGACCTCTGTCATGCGGGGCCTGCGTTGACCATTGATTCAGGGGGGTGCTCCGCTGCACGTCGCCCCAAAGCAAATACCCGCCGCAGCCAAGGGGCCGGGCGGGTGGTGCGCGATTGCAGCAGCGTCAGTTCGACTGCTTGATCAACCTGCCCGACGCCGACTGGATCGGCCGGGCGTTCATCGGGTACAGCCGTGCAAACACGTTGATCTGGTCGACCGCCACCGGCACGGGCTGCTGCATCACCATCCACAGCACGCCTTCGCTGCAAGGCGGCGTGGTGAGCGAGCCCATGTAGGTGAAGTAGCGCCGGTCCTGCGGCAGCAGGTGGTTCATGTCGATCACTGTTCTGGCGCTCATCTCGCTGCCTTTTTCGAGCGGCAAGTTGTTCCAGACAGCCTGCACCAGCGGGTGCACGCTGCCCCGGTCCAGCAACACGGCCACCACCGCCAGACGGCCCTCGGGGTCTTTGTGCACCAAGTGCGCCACCATGTCGAACTGGCGGCCGTCGACGCGCTCTTCGGACGGCCGGTGAAAGTGGAATTGCAGCAGATCAAATCGCCGGCCCTGGATTTCGATCGAGTTGCCGCCTTCCAGGTTGACCTGGATGGTGTGGCCGTTGTCGATCACCCGGAACCCGGTGGGCCGGTAATCAAACTGGATCGGCTCCAGATCCACCTTCACGCCGCTGCGAATGTCGATCGGGCTTTGCCGGGTGCCATTGGCGCAAGCCGAGAACTCGGGTTTCATCAAACCCCACTGCTCCGGCCCGCCTTCTCCGTTGTAGCCCCAGTGCGCGGCATGGCCGTCGGCACCATGGCCCACGGCAGCCTTGGCGGCGTGTGATTTGGTGGCTTTTGGGCTGCCGCCATGCGCACTGGATTTGGCTTCACCCTGGCCCGTCGCCGCGCCGTGGGCGGCCTCGCCCGACTTGGATACCACGCGCACCACGTAAGGCGTGGCAGCCTCGGGTGCTTTGGCGGCGCCCAGCTTGCTGGCCAGCTTTTCACGCAGCGTGTCCATCGGGTCGGCGGCGCCGGCGGGCTTGTTGGCCACCGGTTTGCCGTGTTCCGCCGCTGCGGGCTTGGCCGCAGATTTGGATGCCGCCTTGGCCGGTTCGGCTTGTTCGTCGTTGGCGCACGCCGGCCAGGCCGTCAACAAGGCCACGGCTACCGCTGCTGCCGATACCCGCCAAATCAAGCGTGGGCGTGATGACCCGGCGCGCATTGACGTGGCCAGCGATGACCCTGCGGTGGCGCGGCACGACGTGCTGGTGGCATCCAGCGGGGCATCAAGGGGCATGGCGGTAGTGGGCATGGCGTCAGGGCTCGCGGCAAGGGTCTCGGGGCCGCTTGGTCAGCAGGCCGCTACCTCAACGCTATCGGCCCCCGGGCAGCGATCTTTAGCCGCAGCCCGGGTGGGCCTGCCTCAATCCGGCAGGCGTTTGACCCAGATCCAGGCCACCATGCCCACCGCCATCAAGCCCAGCGAGGTGACTGCCAGCAACACCGTGGAGTGCATCACCAGCGGCGCCACCACGCCTGCCACCAGGCCATTGGCCACACTGGCCACGCAAGATTGCAAGGACGAGGCCATGCCGCGCCGATCCGGCGCCAGGTCCAGCACCATCAGCGTGACCACGGGCACCATCAAGGCCCAACCAAACGCAAACAACGCCACCGGCAACAGCGCCCAGGCGGGGTGCGCCTTGAACAACAGGTTGAGCACCACGTTGGCGATGGACGTTGCCAACATGATGGCGAACCCCAGCCGAATTTGCCGCTTTGGCGGCGTGCGCCCGGCCAGGCGCCCACTGACGTAAGCACCGCTCATGATGCCGCTGATGGTGAGACCAAAAAACCAGAAAAACTGCGTCGGCCCCAGGCCGAGGTGGGTGCCCAGCCACTCCGGCGCCGACAGCACGTACAAAAACATGCCGTTGAACGGCACGCCGCTGGCAAACACCAGCAGCACAAACCGCGGGTTGCGCACCAGGTCGGCGTAGGCCCGCAGCAAGGGCCCGGGTAAGAAGGATTGGCGCTGGTCGACGTGCAGCGTCTCGGGCAAAAAGCGCGCGTTGATGGCCAGCAGCAGCAGGCCCACGGCCACCAGCAACCAGAAGATCGAATGCCAACCCAGATGCACAAACAGCACGCCGCCCATCACGGGCGCGATGGCCGGCGCCACGCCAAAAAATATGGTGACTTGCGACATCAAACGCTGGGCTTCTTCGGGCGGGCACATGTCGCGAATGATGGCCCGCGCCACCACCACGCCCGCGCCAGCCGACATGCCTTGCAGCGCCCTGAACGCCACCAGTTGGCCAATCGTTTGGCTCAGCGCACAGCCCAGCGAGGCCAGCGTGAACAAGGCCAAGCCGATCAGCACCACCGGCCGGCGGCCAAAACTGTCGGACAGCGAGCCGTGAAACAGGTTCATCAGCGCAAAGCCAAACAAGTAGGCCGACAGGGTTTGTTGCATCTGGGCCGGCGAGGCGCCCAGCGACGCCGCGATGCCTGAGAACGCCGGCAAGTAGGTGTCGATCGAAAACGGCCCCAGCGTGCCCAGGCAAGCCAGCAGCATGGCCAGCGCCCAGCGTGGGTGGCGCCAAAGTTGTTGTGCGTCGGGGTTCATGACGGGCGAATGGGTGGATGCAAACGGGGACAGCCGGCGGCGATCCCCGGTCAAAAAATTAGTGTGAAGCGAGCCGATAGGCCGGATTCTGTGCAGCGCCCTTGCCTCTTGCGAGGCGCAAACGCCGTGACCGCCATTCCTCTGGGCCGGGAGTCGCCTCGCCGGCTCGATGCCACCTACCCGCACACTCCCCGGGCCGGATCAACGTGTGCCTATTCGGTGTTGCTGCGCGTAGAGATTGCCCGTTTCACCCGATTTTTGGAGCTGCGCCCCAAATCCCGCAAACCGCCTTGCAGCTGCCTGCCCGCCCCGCCCGTTCCGAAAAACGCCGCCCTCTTTTGAAGGGAGGCCCAGACCGACCGCTTGCGCCGCCTGCCAGACCCGGACCATCGACTCGTCTCTGTTGCTCTGATCCTCACCTCACGGTGGACAGCTGTTAGCTGCTACGCCGCCCTGTGCAGTCCGGACCTTCCTCCAGGGCCACCTTTCGATGATTGCCCCAGCGGCGGTCTGG
>JAYWDK010000220.1:0-13531 GCA_043779845.1 Betaproteobacteria bacterium
CACCCTGACCGACACCGCGCTGACCCGCGCACTGGCGGCCAGCCCCGCTGACGTGTTTGCCGGCTTCGATGCGGCCCGCGCCAGCGCCATCAACAACGCCCTGCCCGCTGCCATCAGCTATGTGCAGACCCAGCTCGCGGCGGGCAAGCTGGGCAGCGTGCCGGCCGACTTGATGACGCTCAGCTTTGTGGTCGGCGACAACTTCGACAAGCTGCTGGACAACATCGGCGCGGCCTTCCTGGGTGCGGGTCACACCTATGCCGACTGGATTGCACAGGTGAAAAAAGGCGCGGACCTGATCAGCATCATCACGCCGGCGGTCGTCACGGCCGGCGACATCACGGTGTCGCCGGTCATCCTGGCCTTGCCGCTGACGGGCAGATTGGCCTATCTGAAAACGGCCGCCGATTTGGCCGGCTTCAGCGGCTCGCACGTGTTTGGCCGGGGTGTGCGCAGCGCCATCCAGACGACCAGCAATCTGTTTCCGGCGTTCTCGTCGGTGGGCGATTGCAAGCTCAGCATCGAAGGCAACGAGTTTGTGTTCAGCGCCAGCGGGCAAACCACCCGCGTGTCGATGACGCCTTACGTTGCCGTGCTGAATGGCGTGGAATATCCCAGCTCCTATGCCTCCGTCACGCCGCGCAATGCCTACGGCAGCACCATCACGATGATGCAAGTCGGTGCGCCCGACGCGACCGGCAAGAGCAACGCGGTGTCGCTGACGATCGAGAACGGTATCGTCACCGACGCGGGGGCCATCGACGCAGCCACCGGCACCGGCACAACTTGTGGCGCTTCAACAGGCGGCAATCTGTTCACCGACCGCAGCCTGGACGTCATGAGCCTGCCCACCGCACTGGTGACCGAACTCAAGACCAGCGCCGTCGCCAAGGGCGGGCCCATCAGCGTGACCAGCAAGGCCGTCACCGCGGCCGATCTGACTGGCTTTGCGGTCGCAGTGAATTTTGGCCATGGCACTTACGCCACCTACAACAGCGACTTCACGGTGAAGGACGTGACCCGGGTGAGCGACTGCAGGGTGGATATCGCGGGCGGCGTGGTGCGGCTCCGCTCCGCGCAAGCGGGGTACGACCACAGCTTCACGCTCAACCTGGCCACCTACGCCTACCAGGTCAACACCGACAAGCTGACCTTCACCGGCCGCGAGAGCGCCGACCTGACCGCTGCCACAACCAGGGTCAGCATCGACGAACGCACCAGCGTGCCAGTCTTGACCAGCGTCGAGGCGAGCGACCTGATTGGCAGCAAACCGAACCTGATGAGCTGCCCGCGCGGCTAGCCGACTGTCGGGCTGGGGCCGCTGCGCAGCCGGAGATCCCCAAGCCTGCCCGCCGTCAGATGACCGCAGTTTCGTCGCTGCGTTTGTCGCCTTTGGTGTCGATCCAGGTCACGCTGATCTTGTCGCCCACCTTGGCGCCCCTGACGACAAATTGCAGGAACGGGTTCTTGGACACCGACGGCCCCCACTGGGCGCTCAACACCGTTTTGCCGTTGTGCGCGGCGCTCACCTCCTGGATGTGCCAGGCCGGGATCACCTTGCCGGCCGCATCTTTGCGCTGGCCGGTTTCCATCTCGTGGCTCATCAACACCCGCACGGTGGTTTTGTCGCCGGCGGCTTGGGCGCGAATGCGCATCGGATCTGCCATGGTGGTATTCCTTCAATCAATTTTTTGGGCGGGCTCAAGGGCTTGACGCCAAGACACAAACATGGGCGCGACGACTCAGCCGCCGCAGCCGCCCAGGGTCACCTTGATGTCTTTTTGCGCAAAAAGAACCCGGCCATCGGCCAGCACGGCCACCGCCAAAACGTTGGACGACTGGCCCATCTTCACGCGGGTGGATACCGCCGGCTCGATGGCGTCGCTCACCTCAAACAATGCGCACAACATGCCGGGGTTTTTTTCCACCAGGATCATCAGCCGCTTTACGCCGGGCAGCGCACAGGCGCAGCTGACGGGCACCACGGCGCCGTTCTCGGCGATCTCGGGGCCCGTCAGGCTGACGTCCTGGCTTTCAAGCGGCTTGGACAAACCCAGCGCCTTCAGCACGTCGCCCAGGTTCTTGGCGTCAAACGCGGCGGCGGCATAAGCAACATAAGCGGCCTGGGCGGCCTCGGGCAGCAAGCCCAGGCCGGCCAACAGGCTGGCCACGCCCGCACTGCGCGTGAGCATTTCTCGACGGGACGGCATGGAGCGGCTCCTGAAATCAAATCAATGGATCGTTGGTTTGTTGGCCCAAAAAGCTCAACTTGCTCGTGGGCCCGAAAACCTGATTTTGCCCGCCGGCCAGCACCGGCGCGTCGGCGTGGCGTGGGGCCGGGCTCGCGCGTGCGCCCGTTACGATCCCGGGGCGCCGGCACGCTGCCGTTGCAAGCCCTTCAAGCTCCATTCAAACCCGCCCCCACGCCGCCATGTCACTCGCTCCCCAGCCGTTGAAACACCTGATCCCCGGCTGGTACGCCGTCGTCATGGGCCTCACGGGCCTGTCGCTGGCCTGGCACCGGGCCGTGCCGCTGATGGGTGAGGTGGCGCTGGGCATATCCGTGGTGGTTGGCGTGCTGGGGGCGCTGGTATTTGGGGTGCTGGCGGTGGCCACCGTGCAACGAGGGCACCGCCACCCCGAGGCCTGGGCCGACGACCGCCGCCACCCGGTGCACCACACCTTCATCGCCACGCTGCCGATCGCCATCATCTTGCTGGCCACCGTGTGGGTGGCCCTGGCCGGGTCGGGGCTGGGCCCCAGCACCGATACCGGCCCCGCCCGGTGGGCCGTGCAAGCGCTGTGGTGGACGGGGGCCATGGCGCAGCTGTTGGTCACCGTGAGGGTGCTGGGCCGATGGTTCAGGGGCAATACGTCGGGCGGCCTGCAATGGGCCAGCGCCACACCGGCGCTGTTTTTGCCCATTGTGGGCAACGTGCTGGTGCCCTTGGCCGGCGTGCCGCTGGGCCATGTTGAGTGGTCGGCGGCGCAATTTGGCATTGGCCTGATGTTCTGGCCGGTGGTGATGGGCTTGATCGTGGCCCGTATCGCGGTGCAAGGCCTGTGGCCAGAGCGGCTGCTGCCGGCGGCCTTTATCTTCATCGCCCCACCCGCAGCGGTGGGCCTGTCGGCAATGCAGTTTGGCGCGCCCAACCTGGTGGTGTGGGCCCTGTGGGGCATGGGCTTGTTCACACTGCTGTGGGCCGGCACGCTGGGCAAGCGCATTGCCGCCTTGCCCTTTGGCCTGGCGCATTGGGGCATGAGCTTTCCGCTGGCGTCACTGGCCGCCTTGACCCTGCGCCTGGCCACCCCCGGCAGCGCGATGGCGGTGCTGGCGCCCGCCCTGCTGGCCCTCACCACGCTGGTGATCATGGCGCTGGTGCTGGGCACCGTGCAGGGCTTGCGCAACGGCAGCTTGCTGGCGCCCGAGCCGGTGGCGATGCTGGTGCCGGCGGCGCGTTGAGCTGAGGCGCGAGCGCATCGCCCTGTAAGGCACCCTTTACAGGGCGCCGCCACATGATAACAATGGAAAGTGTCCTTTCCACTTTGAGTGATTGCCATGAAACGCTATGCGGTCGAACTGGGTCTGGCTCTCGCCTCGTACACGCTGCTGATGCTGGCTTCGATCTGGGTGTTGCAACACAGCAAGCCGCCCAGCCCGTTGCGTGAAATGCTGGCGCTGGCGCCCATGCTTGGCTGCTCGGGCCTTTGCTGGGTGATGTTGCGCGCGCTGCGCCGGCTGGATGAATTGCAGCGCCGCATCCAGCTCGAAGCGCTGGGTTTTGCCTTTGCGGGCACCGCGTTGATCAGCTTCAGCTACGGGTTTCTTGAAAGCCTAGACTACCCGCGCCAGTCGATGTTCATGGTGTGGCCGCTGATGGCGGCGCTGTGGTGTGTTGGCCTGGCCCTGGCCCGCCGGCGCTACGCATGAACAACCGGCTGCGCGAGCTGCGTGCCGAGCGGGGCTGGTCACAAACCGAGCTGGCCGACCGGCTGAAGGTGTCGCGCCAGACCGTCAACGCGATTGAGAACCAGCGCTACGACCCCAGCCTGCCGCTGGCCTTCACGATGGCCCGGGTGTTTGAGCTGCCGATTGAGCAAGTCTTTTCGATTGATTGAGCGCGCGGCCCACGGCGGCGACTGGGCGACCCGGAACCCGGTCATCGAGCTCTGGCAGACTGACAACCATGACCCATGACCTGCTCGTGGCCTGCCTTTGTGCCGCCTGGTGCCACACCTGCACCGCCTACCAATCCACCCTGGCCACGCTGGCCGCCGGCCGGCCCCATTTGCGCTTTGCCTGGATCGACATCGAAGACGATGCCGACGCGCTGGGCGACGAGGCGCTGGACATCGAAACCTTCCCCACCGTGATGCTGATGCGCGCCGGCGTGCCGCTGTTTTACGGCGCGCTGGTGCCGCAGGCCGCCACCTTGGCCAGGTTGCTGGACGCGCTGGACCCGCCCAGCCTGGCCATGGGCGACGCCGCGCTGGTGCCCGCCACCATGGCCGCTGCGGTGTGGCGGCTGGCGCCGCAACGGGGCTTAACTTTGCCGTCCAGCTAGGCGTTTGCCGGTTGCCGGCGCCGCTACCATGCCGGCATTTGCCGCCATCCTGCCCAGGAGCCCGACCATGATCCGCCGCCGCACCGCCCTGACCCTGCCGTTGACGTTGGCCACCAGCCTGGCCCCGTGGTCCGCGATGGCCCAGGCCAAGAAGGACAGCCTGGTGCTGGCCATGACGCTGGAGCCGCCGGGCCTGGACCCCACCGCCGGCGCGGCTGCGGCCATTGCCGAGGTGGTGCACTACAACGTGCTGGAAACGCTGACCAAGATCCGCGCTGATTCCAGCATCGCGCCGCTGCTGGCGCAAAGCTGGACGGTGACGCCCGACAACAAAACCTGGGCCTTCAAGCTGCGCCCGGGCGTGAAGTTTCAGAACGGCGAGCCCTTCAGCGCGGCCGCCGTGAAGTTTGCTTTTGAGCGCGCCGCCGCCGCCGACAGCCTCAACAAAGACAAAGCGGTGTTTGCCAACATCGTCAACATCAGCGCCACCGATGCGCTGACGGTGGTGATCACGCTCAAGAACACCAACCCCGATTTTTTGTTCCAGATCGGCCAGGCCACTGCCGTGATCGTGGAGCCCAAAAGCGTGGCCAGCAACAACACGCAGCCTGTGGGCACAGGCCCGTTCAGGCTCGACAGCTGGGCCAAGGGCAGCGCGCTGGTGCTGCAACGCTGGGATGGGTTTCGCGACGTCAAAACCATCGCGATGCGGCGCGTCACGTTTCGGTTCATCAGCGACGCGGCCGCGCAAATGGCCGCCTTGATGGCGGGTGATGTTGACCTGTTCCCCCGGGTATCGGCCGCCAAGGCCTTGCCGCAGTTCCGTGCCGACAAGCGGTTTCAGGTGCAAGTGGGCGGCTCGCGCGCCAAAACCATTTTGGCCATCAACAACAAGCGAAAACCGCTGGACGACGTGCGCGTGCGCCGGGCCATCAGCATGGCCATCGACCGCAAGCAAGTGATCGACGCGGTGGCCGATGGCTTTGGCGCGCCGATTGGCAGCTTTTACGTGCCCGGCGCGCCGGGTTATGTGGATCTGACCAGCGTCAACGCCTACAACCCCGACCGCGCCCGCGCGCTGCTCAAAGAGGCCGGCGTGAGCACGCCGCTGGAGCTGTCACTCAAGCTGCCGCCCACGCCGTATGCCCGCCAGGGCGGCGAGGTGATCGCGGCCATGCTGGCCAAGGTGGGCATCGTGGCCAAGCAAGAAAACGTGGAGTGGGCGCAGTGGCTGTCAGGCGTGTATGGCCAAAAGGCCTATGACCTGACCATCATCAGCCACGTGGAGCCACTGGACTTTGGCAACTTTGCCCGGCCGGGCTACTACTGGAACTACGAGTCGCCCAAGTTCAACGAGCTGTGGGCCCGGATCCAGGCCACCGCCGACGTGGCGCAACGCGGGCTGCTGATGGCCGACGCGCAACGCCTGGTGGCCGACGACGCCGTGGCCGCCTACCTCTACCAGCCCACCTGGATCACGGTGGCAAGTTCCAGGCTCAAGGGCGTGTGGCGCGACATGCCGATTTTTGCCAATGATTTGTCGGCGCTGAGCTGGGGCTGACATGGGTCGGGCGATGGTGGAAGCGCTTGACCCCTTTGGCAATGCCATCCACGTGCAGCATGAAACCAGCGCTGCCGCGGTGGCCGATTTCATCAACGGCTTTTTGGGCTACGAGCCGCGCATCCTGGCGGTGCTGGCGGCCGCCGAGCACGACGACAGCCTTATCGTGCAAGCCTGCGCCGCCGCGCTGCACCTGTTCAGCGAGGCGCCCAGCGGCCCACCCGGCGCGCGGGCCTGCTTGCAGCGCGCGGCGCGCGCCCGTTTGCCGGCCAGCGACCGTGAGCGCCAGTTTGCCGCTGCAATTGATTGTTGGGCCCAAGGCGACGCGGCCCAGGCCATGCGCCAACACGAGGCGCTGGTGATGCAGCACCCGCGGGACCTGGCCTCGCTCAAACTGGGCCAGTACCACGCCTTCAACCAGGGCGACGCGCCCACGCTGCTGCGCCTGGCACTGCACGCGCTGCCGGCAGCCCATGACGTGGCCTGGCTGCATGGCATGGTGGCGTTTGGCTTGGAGCAAACCCATCGGCTGGACGAGGCCGAGGCGGCCGCCCGCCGTGCGCTGGCCATGCAGCCCAAGGAGCCCTGGGCCCAGCACGCGCTGGCCCACGTGATGCTCACCGACGGCCGCTTGGCCGAAGGCGCGGCCTTCATGCAGCAAGCCAGCTCCCAGTGGACGGGCCTGACCTCGTTCATGCGTGGGCACAACTGGTGGCACCTGGCGCTGTTCGAGATTGAGCTGGGCCACGACGCAGCGGCCCTGGCGCTGTACGACCAGCAGGTGTGGGGCCTGGACAAAAGCTACTCGCAAGACCAGGTGGGCGCGGTGTCGCTGCTGGCGCGTCTGGCGCTGGCTGGTCTGGACGTGGGCGATCGCTGGGCTGACCTGGCTACACATCTAACTAGCAGGGTGAGCGACCAAGTATTGCCGTTTTTGGACATGCAATACCTCTACGGCCTGGCACGCGCGGGCCGGCCCGAGGCGGACGTGCTGCTGCGCAACATCGAGCGATTTGCGGCCCACGCGCCTGCCGGGTCGCGCGTCGTCTGGCAGCAAGTGGCCGTGCCCGCCGCGCGGGGTTTGTTGGCCCATGCGCGGGGCCAATGGCTGGCGGCGGCCGATCAATTGGCGCTGGCCCTGCCGCGCCTGGTGGCCATCGGCGGCAGCCACGCCCAGCGGGATTTGTTTGAGCAGGTTTACATCGACGCGCTGCAGCGCTCGGGCCAGTGGGCCGGGGTGCTCAACCTGTTGCAGCCCCACGCCAACGCGCAGCCGCAATCGCTGCGCTTGCGGCGCCAGTTGCGGCCCGTGCTGGCCGAGCTGGGCTTGCCAGCAAACCACCTGCCGAGCCAAGCCGCACGCTGCTGAGGCTGGCGGTGCCCTGCATTGCCAGGCCTTTGCGCTTGATGGACTAGGAGCCTGTCGGGCTTGGGGTCGGGCTCGCGTTGACCCTGAAAATGGGCTCAGCCTAGGCGCCAAGCGCAGCCATACCGTTGGGTATGGCGAGCATTTGCAACGACGGATCTGCCCATTTTCAGGGTCAACCCGAAGGGCCGGGGAGATTTTCGGCGCCTGGCGTCGTTGCCGACTCGTTGTGTGGCTGGGCCACTCGCCTCGCCAGCGTCTAGCCCGGCACCGAAACTCTCCCCGGCGCGGGCCCGACCCCAAGCCCGACAGGCTCCTAGCGTGGACGCACTGGCCGCCGACATCCGCGCGCATCTGGCGGGTTCTCCCGTGAGCGCGCGCGCACCAAGCGCGGGCTACCTCTTGAGCAAGGTGGTGGCCCGCAACAAGCTGGCCGTGGGCGCGGCTGGGCTGGGCCTGGCCGGGCTGCTGCTGGGCTTGGGCCTGAGCGTCTGGCAGGGCCGGCAAGCCGCCGCCGCGCGAGACGAAGCCAGCCGCCAGCTCGCCAGCGTCAAGCACATCACCACGGAGTTGGTGTTTCGGTTTGGCGACGTCATCAGCACGCTGCCCGGCGGGGCCGCCGCGCAGGAGGCCATGCTCAAGCAAACCGTGGCGCCGCTGGAGTTGGCCTTGCAAACCGCGCCAGCGGACGCGGACCTGATCGCGTTGGTGGCGTCCGCCTTGGGCCGGCTGGCCCAGATCCAGGGCAACCCAACATTTTCCGCCCCCGAGCGCGCCAACGAGGCCAGCGCCACCGTGGCCCGCGCGCTGGCGCTGGCGGACATCGTGTGGCCAGACAAGCGGGGCGATTGGCGCTTTGTCACACAGCATCTGATCACGCTGCTCACCCGCGCCCAGTTGCTGCGTGGCCAGGGCCAGCCCGCCGAGGGCCTGAAGGTGCTGGCGCTGGCCGCGCAACGCTGCGACGAGGCCTTGGCCGAGACCTTGCCCGACGAAGGGCGGGCAAATTTGCTGGAATTGCGCGCCAACGTGTGGGTCAACATGGCGCACTTCAATGACCATGCCGGCCGCCCCAGCCTGGGCCAGCCTCAGGCGGCCTTGTTGTACTACCAGCGCGCCGAAACCGATTTCCGCGCGCTTTATGGCAGCCCCGCGCTGGCCGCGGCCATGAACCGCCAAGCCGTGCCCGGTGAGCCCCCCGCTGACGAATGGCGCAACCACAATCTGGCCAACGTGCTGGCGGGGCGCGCCCTGGTGCACCAGCGCCTGGGCAACGACGAGGCCATGCGCCAAAGCGCGGAGGCCGCCTTGCTGCTGCGCCAAGACAATTTGCGCCGAAACCCGCGCAGCGTTACTTGGCGCCAAAGCCTGATGTTTGACAGCAATACCCTGGCCATCGCGCTGCTGCGCCTCACCGAGGACGCCGCCGCACTGACGGCCACGCAGCGCAGCTGGGACATTGCGGGCGAGCTGGCACGGGAGGAGGGGCGCGCAAAGCGCCTTCGGTGCCAGCCGCGCGCAGTTTGCGCCGCGATATGGCCGTGCGCTGGCGGCGGCGGGCCGGCATGCCGAGGCCTTGCCGGTTTGTGACCTGGGCTTGGCGCGTTTGGCCGTTCCGCTGAAACAAAAGCCCTTGGCCACTGACCAGCTCAAGCAGGCCACCTTGCAGGTTTTGCGCGCGCGCGCTCTGGTGAGACTGGGTCAGCGTGATGGTGGTTTGGCCCTGGCGCGCACGGCGCTGGCCAGTTTGGATGCCTTGGTGGCCAACGCCGCTTTGCAGCGCGATGTGCGCTTGGTGCGCGCCGACGGGCTTGCCGTGCTCGCCGAGGCCGGCCTGGGCGCCCACCGCCAGCAAGCGTTGGAGGACCTGACCGTGGCCGCCAGCACCCGGCCCTTGTCGCCCTTGCACCGGGCGCTACAGCAACGGCTGCTTGCCGCGCAAAAATAACCGGCCCCCGCGCAACGGTCACATCCTTGTCGTGGTTCACCGTTAGTGTGCGGGATTCGATTCCAACTGATGGGCCGGATCGGGGTCCACGATACCGGGTTGGCCGAGGGCCCTTGCGGCCAAACATTGAACGGGAAATATTGAGCCAAATACGAAGTTCCATTGCCTACTCGGCCGCGAGCATTTATTTTGCGCTGCCCTTGCAGTTGCTGAGTACGGCCATCTTGTCCAGAATTCTGACGCCTGCCGAAATCGGTGTATTTTCAGTTGCCGCTGTATTTGCTGGATTGGCGGGTATGTTTCGGGATTTCGGCGTTCCCGAATACCTGATTCAAGAAACAAACCTGACTGACGATAAAATTCGCGCTGCCATCACCGTCAATATTGCGGTGTCCTGGTCAATGGCGCTCATTTTGTTTTCAGCGGCCTCACTGGCCGCCGATTTCTATCGGAGTGCTGGTGTGGGTACCGTGATGCGTATTCAGGCGGTCAGCTTTTTGGTTATTCCGTTTGGCGCGGTCACGATGGCTCAGTTCCGCCGAGACCTGAATTTCAGGCCTGTCTTCATCAGCAACGTGGTTTCAGGCCTGGTGTCATTTTCCACGGCATTGGGCTTGGCCTTGCTGGGGGTCGGCCCCAGCAGTTTGGCCTGGGCGTCATTGGCGGGCATTGTGGTGACGGTGTTGATGTCAATCTACCTTGCACCCAAAAACTATCCCAGTCGGCCTGGTTTCAAGAATCTGGGTGAGGTGATCAAGTTCGGCAAGTTCGTCAGCGTCGTGTATGCGTTGGGGCAGATTGGAAAAAGCGCCCCTGAGATCATCATCGGTTACACCCAAAACTTGGCCAACGTGGCCATGTTCAGCCGGGCAAATGGTTTGATCGAGCTGTTCAACCGGGCGGTGTTGAGCGCTATTTTGCCCGTCTGCCTGCCCTATTTCTCGAAAGGAGATCGTGGCACTTCAGCCGTCAAGAGCGGCTATTTAAAGGCTTCAGCCTATATCACTGCCATTGGGTGGCCTTTTTTTGCCTTCATGGCGTTTGAAACATTTTCCGTGGTGCGGGCCCTGTATGGCCCGCAATGGTTGGAAGCAATTCCGATTGCGCGCATATTGTGTTTGGTCGGCGCGGTCGAGTTGATTCACTTCTTGGCCAAAGAGGTACTGATTGCGGCTGGCGAGATTGAGCGTGCCGCCAGTTTGCAGTTGTGGTCGCACGGCGCGCGCGTGGTGGGGCCGCTCGCGGCCTTGCCGTTCGGACTGTTCGGTGTCAGTCTCGGTTTGCTGGCGGCGGCCGTGGTGGGTGTTGTCACAGCACAGTTATATTTGACCCGTAGCATTGGCCTTGGTATCTACGACGTTCTTGTTGCGCACTGGCATAGTCTGGCTTTGACTGCCTGGATCGCGACGCCGCTGCTGGTCTTGGGTTTGGCAATACCGGTATCAGAGATCAACTATGGGTTGATCGGCCTATTGTCCGGACTTCTGGCTGTCATGTTCTGGTTGATCGGCCTCAGGTTATTCCGAAACGCGCTGTACTTTGAGGTTGTCAATGTGGCGCGCCGGCTTCTGAAATTTCCTGCTGCGACGTAACTCGGGCCCGTGGATTCCATTTGGCAAGCCGAAGGGCTTGGTGGTTCCAATGGATGCGAGAGGCTGGCATGCATGCAAGCAGAATCCCGAATGGTGAACGGAATAGCGAACCTATTTCGAGCCGATGGACCTGGTCCGTGGCAATATTTGCCTCACGAGAGCGTGTGATCGATCTATTGGAAACGGTGTCGGCGGCTTTCGCCGCAGCGGTGGTTCCTACGGTTATCGATGTTTTAGTCAACGGCAATGACGCGTTGGCCAATGAACTCGAAAAGCGCTTGGTGTTGGCATTGCCGCGCTCAAATCGTGTTCATGTCAGAGTTTGGGAGTTGGCGTTGCCGGACAAAGCAAACGCCTGGAATCAGTATTTGCACAATATTTGCGTACCGACCGCATTGACTTTCTTTTTGGACGGCCATTGCCGTGTCAATGAGGCAGGGTTTCAGGCCCTCGCAGAGGGTTTGCAAAAATCACCCATGGCTTTGGCCGGATCGGGTGTGCCCTCGGTGGGCCGCACCGCTCAAAAGTGGCGGGCCGAATTGCTGCTCAATGGAGGTATGGTCGGTGGTTTTCTCGCACTGAAGGGCGAAACGGTACGCACGCTACAACAGCGCCAATTCAGATTGCCCTTGGGTTTGTATGGTTTCGACGGTTTGTTGGGTGCAGCATTTGCTTTTGGCCTTGACCCTCGCCAAAACTCGTGGCAGCTGAAAGAAAGAATCCATGTCAACGCCGGTGCAACCTGGCTGACAACACCCAAAAAATGGTGGCGCCTGTCGGACCTGAGTGCGCAATTCAAGCGAAAGCAGCGTATTGCCTTGCGGGTTTTGGTAGGGCAGGCCACACAGGATTTTTTTGAAAAACGCAGACTATTGCCAGAAGACCTTCCGCATACCACTCAGGAGTTTGTACTCAACTGGGCCAAGCAACAACCCGAAGCGGCGCAGGCTTTGGTTCGCAGTCGGCCACTCTGCCGTTTGGCACTTCGAAAATTGGGCCGGATCCAGGATTGGGCGGCGGCCGAGGACGCGCCGAAATTGATCCAGTCCACTAGACCATCCAATATCTTCAGACACGACCCGAGAAATGTGACGGCGTTGAGGCTAGCCCCCGGGGAAGCACCTTGAAAGACCATGAATCGCCGGACGTCAAACGGCAACCGCAAGTGGCCGCCAGCATGTACCGGCGAAAATACCTGTCACTGGTACGCCTGATCACGCACTGGTATCAGGCAGACATGGTGGGCGACCATGCTCCGGTGGGCGGCAGCGTACTGGAGATTGGCCCGGGCGCCGGCCATACCACGTGGCTGCTGCGCAATTTTGGATTTCAGACGACCACGCTTGACTTTGACGCGCAGCTCGGGCCGGATATTGTTGGCGACGTTACCAATCTGCCTTGCGAAGATAAATCTTACGACTGTGTGTTGTGTGCCGAGGTTTTGGAGCACATTCCATTTGCAGAGTTTGGGCGTGCCCTGAAAGAACTCTGGCGGGTATCGCGGCAGTCGGTCGTATTGACCTTGCCTGCGCCGTTTGTGGGCCTGTCTATGATGTTGAATATCGCCGGTTTGCCCAGCAGGGGCTTTCATCTGGGCGTGCCCTACCGAGTTCAGCATCAGTTTGACGGCGAACATTACTGGGAAATCGGCAAACGCGGCTACAGCTTGGCCACGGTGAAAGACGTTATCCGCGATAGCGGCTTCACGATTCACAAGGCCTTTCGGCCTGTGCCGTCGCTGTACGCGTACTTTTTCGTCCTGCATCCGGTTTGACCCAGCGCGGCGGGCAAAAAGCCGCCGCGCTGCATCAACCAAATTCAGCGCTGTTTGCGCCGCGCCACCACGGCGTCGCTCAGCACCTGCATCACGGTCAGTGAATCGTCCCAGCCGATGCAGGCGTCGGTGATGCTCTGGCCGTAGACCAACTGGGCCGGGTCATCCTTGCCGGCGCTGAACTTTTGTGCGCCGGCATGCAGATGGCTCTCCACCATCACGCCAAAAATGTCGTGGTTGCCGGCGGCCATTTGCTCGCCGATGTCGCGCGCCACGTCCATTTGGCGCTGGTGTTGTTTGCTGCTGTTGGCGTGGCTGCAATCGATCATCAAGTGCGTGGGCAGCTTGGCGGCCAACAACTCGGCGCTGGCTGCGGCCACGCCCGCCGCGTCGTAGTTGGGCACTTTGCCGCCGCGCAAGATCACGTGGCAATCCTTGTTGCCCTTGGTCTGAACGATCGCCACCTGGCCGTTTTTGTGCACCGACAAAAAATGGTGCGCGCGCGCGGCCGCCTGGATCGCGTCGGTGGCAATTTTGAGGTTGCCGTCGGTGCCGTTCTTGAAGCCGATGGGCGCGCTCAAGCCCGACGCCAGCTCGCGGTGCACCTGCGACTCCGTGGTGCGCGCGCCAATCGCGCCCCAGGCGATCAGGTCGCCGATGTACTGCGGGCTGATCACGTCCAAAAACTCACTGCCAGCGGGCACGCCCAGGCGGTTGATGTCGAC
>JAYWDK010000221.1:0-13514 GCA_043779845.1 Betaproteobacteria bacterium
GAATGGCAGCGCGTGGCCGCCAAGGCCGGCCAGCCGGTGGACCGCGCCGAGTGGGGCATGACGCCGCAGACGGTGAACGCCTACTACAACCCGTCGGCCAACGAGATCGTCTTCCCGGCCGCCATCCTTGAGCCGCCGTTCTTCGACATGGCGGCCGACGACGCCAGCAACTACGGCGCCATCGGGGCCATCATCGGCCATGAGATCAGCCACGGTTTTGACGACCAGGGCAGCCAGTTTGACGGCGACGGCCTGCTGCGCAACTGGTGGACCGACGCCGACCGCCAAGCCTTTGACGCCATCGGCGCCCGGCTGGTGACGCAGTACGAGGGCTATCAGCCGTTGCCCGGCAAACCGCTGAACGGCAAGCTTACGCTGGGCGAGAACATCGCCGATCTGTCGGGCCTGCAGGTGGCCTACAAAGCCTACCAGCGCTCATTGAACGGCCAGCCGGCACCGGTGCTGGGCGGCTACAGCGGCGCCCAGCGGTTTTTCCTGGGCTGGTCGCAAGCCTGGCGCGAGAAGGTGCGTGACGAGCGCGCCCTGCAATTGCTGACGGCCGACCCGCACTCACCGCCGGAATTCCGCGCCAACGGCGCGGCCGTCAACCACGACGGTTTTCATGACGCCTTCGGCACCCGGGCGGGCGACAAGATGTTCAAGCCATCCGCTGAGCGCATCCGCATCTGGTGAGCCGGCGGGCGCGCCGGCCCGGCGCTTGTGGGCTCGGCGCCTGCCGGGCCGGGCCTACAGCACCTCGGACGCAAAGTCCGCCAGCCGGGAGCGCTCACCGCGCGCCAGCATCACATGGCCCGAGTGCGGCCAGCCCTTGAAGCGGTCCACGGCGTAGGTCAGCCCCGATGAGCCCTCGGTCAGGTAGGGCGTGTCGATCTGCGCCAGGTTGCCCAGGCAGACGATTTTGGTGCCCGGCCCGGCGCGGGTGATCAGCGTCTTCATCTGCTTGGGCGTCAGGTTCTGCGCCTCGTCGATCAGCACGAATTTGTTCAAAAAGGTGCGGCCGCGCATGAAGTTCAGGCTTTTGATCTTGATCTTGCTGCGCACCAGATCTTGCGTGGCGGCGCGGCCCCACTCGCCGGCGCTGCCGTCGCCCTTGGCCAGCACTTCGAGGTTGTCGTCCAGCGCGCCCATCCCCGGGCCCATTTTTTCTTCTTCGGTGCCGGGCAAAAAGCCGATGTCTTCGCCTACGGGCACGGTCACCCGGGTCACGATGATTTCGGTGTAGCGCCGGTCGTCCAGCACCTGGCTCAGTCCGGCGGCCAGCGTCATCAGCGTCTTGCCGGTGCCGGCGGTGCCGGTGAGCGATACAAAGTCGCATTCCGGGTCCATCAACAGGTTGAGCGCAAAGTTTTGCTCGCGGTTGCGGGCCGTCACGCCCCATACCGCGTTTTTGGCGTGGCCGTAGTCTTTGACCGTTTTGAGCACGGCGGTTTTGCCGGTGATTTCACTCACCCGGGCGTACAGCGCGGCCGCACCTGGCTGCTCAAGGTAGACAAACTGATTGACCATCAAGTGCGGCACCATCGGCCCGGCAATGCGGTAGAAGGTATTGCCCGCTTGCTGCCAGCTTTCCATGGTTTTGCCGTGCTGCTCCCAAAAATCACTGGGCAGTTGCAGCACGCCGGTGTAGAGCAGGTCACCGTCTTCAAGCACCTTGTCGTTGAAGTAATCCTCGGCCGCCAAGCCCAGCGCGCGCGCCTTGACACGCATGTTGATGTCCTTGGACACCAGCACCACTTCACGCGGCGCGTACTGGCCGCGCAGGGCCTGCACCACACCCAGGATCTGGTTGTCGGCCTTGCCCTGGGGCAGGCCGGCGGGCAGCTTGACGTCGAGCAGCGTGGTCTGGAAAAACAGCTTGCCACCGGCGTCCTTGTGGCCAGTCTTGGCCAGCTCAATGCCGTCCTTGATGTCGGGGCTGACGCCATCCTTGTTGAGCGACACCAAGCCGTCCAGTTCACGGCTGACCTGGCGGGCGTTGCGCGCCACCTCGCTCATGCCTTTTTTGTGGTCGTCCAGTTCTTCCAGCGTGATCATCGGCAAGAACACATCGTGTTCTTCAAACCGGAACAAGCTCATGGGGTCGTGCATCAGCACGTTGGTGTCAAGCACAAACAGCTTGGCCGGGCCACTACCGCGCGGCGAGCGCACGCGCGCCTTGGGAGTCGTTACCGGGGCGGGCGCGACCAACGAAGCCTGCTTGGTGGGCATGCCTGAGCCAGAGCCTGAACCCGCAGCGCGGGGCGATACGGCGGGCGCGGTGGTTGGCGTGGGCGCGCGTTTTGTAGGCGCCACCACCTCGGGCATGGCGGGCTTGGTACCGGCAGGGTTTTCGGCTTGCGCGGCGGGCCTGGGCGCGGCGGTAACGGCGCCAGCGTCAAACAGGTCTAGCGAGGCATTCACCTTGGCCGCGCTGGCGCGTGGCTTGTTGCTTTTGGGGGCGGTTCGTGCTGCGGCCTGCGATTCAAAATCAGCGGGCGACAGGATGTGGGCTTTGTTGGTGGGCGGCTTGGGCAGTGGCATGGGCTGGGCGGTTTGGTGAAGGCGTGACAACCAACAAAAAAGCCGCACAGGTGACTGTGCGGCTTACTCGGGATCAAGGCGTCGGGCGACTCAAATGCATGTTTTGATTATGCCCAACTCGGTGTGACCGTTGACTTGCCGGCTGGCACAGTTGGCCGGTGGCGGTTGCCGGCAAGCGGCGACCGGCATCAAGCTGGTTTGTTGAATTCTTTGACGGCGGCGAGCACTTCGTCGACGTGGCCGGCCACCTTGATGCCCCGCCATTCACCGCGCATCACGCCACCGGCGTCCATCAAAAAAGTGCTGCGCTCGATGCCCTTGACCTTCTTGCCGTACATGATCTTGTTCTTGACCACGCCAAACATGTGGCAAAGTTTTTCTTCGGTGTCGGCGATCAGATCAAACGGCAGTTCAAGGTTCTGGCGGAATTTTTCATGCGACGCCATGTTGTCGCGCGACACGCCAAACACCACCGCGCCAGCGTCCACAAATTCAGCATGCATGTCACGGAACTGCATCGCCTCGGTGGTGCAGCCAGGGGTGTGGTCCTTGGGGTAGAAGTACAGCACCACGGCCTTGCCAACAAAGGTTTGCGGCGTGAACTTCACGCCGCTGGTGGCAAGGGCTTCGAATTCGGGCAAGAACTTGTTGAGGACAGGCGTCATGAGCGGGCCGAATAGACAAACAATTGACAAACGTTGCGTCAGGCTGGAGTGGCCTGATGACCTGAGGTGCCCAACTGGGGCTTAACCGCCAATTATAAAGTTCCGGTGAGCACTTGCTGCTTGCTTGCAGCGCGCAGGCCGCTTTGACCGGTCCAAAAAACGCCTGAAAAGGGGCTCGTATTGCCAAGCAGGCCGCCCTTCAAGCGAATTCATTTGCCAGTGCATCAAGCCGGCGCCAGCAGCAGCGCCGCCACGGCGGATCGGCCCTCGCTCACCAGCACGTTGAACGTTCGGCAGGCGGCGGGCGTGTCCATGGTTTCAACGCCAATGCCGCGCTCAAACAAGGCCCGCATCAAGGCCTGGGGCACAAATTTGAGCCTGGGCCCGCTGCCAAAAATCACCAGCTCAGGCTTGAGCGCCAGCACCGCCTCAAAATCGGCTGCCGTCAAATCGTCGGGCAGGCGGGGCGCCCAGGGCAGCACCTGGCCCTGCCAGGGCACCAGCACGCTGCGGTCAAAGCGGCTGTTGCCCACCCACAAAGCGTGCGGCTCATGGCGGGTCACGACATTGGTGCCGGCAAGTTGATCGTGCTGAAACTTCACAGTGGGGGTGGCCGCGGGCGGCGCAAAGTTGGGGGTGGACAGGTGGCTGAGAGCAAGTCTGCTCAACGGTTAAAATTATAAGTTTTGCGGTTCGGCATGGCATACGCCGCCGAACAACTGCAAGTTGCCGCGTACCGCTTGATCGCCCCTTGTCCGTTTCCCCAGGAGCCCCCGTGCTGAAGCCCATCGTCAAGTCAACCAAGCTCGCGAACGTTTGCTACGACATCCGTGGGCCCGTGCTCGACAAGGCCCGTCAGATGGAAGACGAAGGCCACAAGATCATCAAGCTCAACATCGGCAACATCGCAGCCTTTGGGCTGGAGCCGCCTGACGAGATCGTGCAAGACATGATCCGCAACCTGCCGCACGCGGCCGGTTACACCGACAGCAAAGGCCTGTTTGCGCCGCGTAAATCGGTGGTGCATTACTGCCAAGAGAAAAAAATCGCCGGCGTGACGGTGGACGACGTGTACCTGGGCAATGGCGCCTCGGAGTTGATCGCCATGAGCATGAACGCGCTGCTCAATACGGGCGATGAGATATTGATTCCGTCGCCCGACTACCCGCTGTACACCGCGTCGGTGGCTTTGTCGGGCGGCACGCCGGTGCACTACCTGTGCGACGAGTTGGCCGACTGGACTCCCGACATCGCCGACATCCGCCGCAAGATAACGCCCAATACACGCGGCATCGTGGTCATCAACCCCAACAACCCAACCGGCGCGCTGTACCCTGACAGCGTGCTGCTTGAGATCGTTGAGATCGCGCGCCAGCACCAGCTGATCATCTTTGCCGACGAGATCTACGACAAGACCTTGTACGACGGCAACACCCACACCAGCATCGCCTCACTGGCCGACGACGTGTTGTTTCTCACCTTCAACGGCCTGAGCAAAAACTATCGCAGCTGTGGTTACCGCGCCGGCTGGATGGTGGTGTCGGGCGACAAGCGCCACGCCCGCGATTACATCGAGGGCCTGAACATGCTGGCCTCGATGCGGCTGTGCGCCAACACGCCCGGCCAGTTGGCGATCCAGACTGCCCTGGGCGGCTACCAAAGCATCAAGGATCTGGTGGCGCCCACGGGCCGCTTGTGCCGCCAACGTGATTTGGCCTATGACTTGTTGACTCAGATCCCGGGCGTGAGCGTGGTCAAACCCAAAGCCGCGCTGTACATGTTCCCCAAGCTCGACCCCAAGCTGTACCCCATCAAGGATGACCAGCAATTTGCCTATGACCTGCTGGCCGAAGAGAAGGTGCTGATCGTGCAGGGCACGGGCTTCAACTGGGCCCATCCTGACCACTTCAGGCTGGTGTTTTTGCCCAACTCCGATGACCTGGCCGAGGCCATTGGCCGCATTGACCGCTTCCTGTCGAATTACCGCAAACGCCACGCCGTCTGACTTTGACTTTTTGAAAGAACAATCACCATGAAACCCATCCAAGTTGGCTTGCTTGGCATCGGCACGGTTGGCAGCGGCACCTTCAAGGTATTGACGCGCAACCAGCAAGAAATCCAAGGCCGCGCCGGCCGTGGCATCCAGATCACGATGGTGGCCGATCTGGACACCGCGCGTGCCCGGGCGGTGGTGGGGGACAGCGTGCAAGTGGTGGCCGACGCACGCGCGGTGATCGCCAACCCCGACATCGACATCGTGATTGAGCTGATCGGTGGTTACGGCATCGCCAAAACGCTGGTGATGGAAGCCATTGCGGCCGGCAAACACGTGGTCACAGCCAACAAGGCGCTGCTGGCGGTGCATGGCACCGAGATTTTTGCGGCGGCCAGCGCGCGTGGCGTGATGGTGGGGTTCGAAGCGGCCGTGGCGGGTGGCATCCCCATCATCAAGGCGCTGCGCGAGGGTCTCACGGCCAACCGCATTGAATGGATCGCCGGCATCATCAACGGCACCACCAATTTCATCCTGAGCGAGATGCGCGACAAGGGCCTGGACTTTGGCGTGGTGCTCAAAGAAGCGCAGCGCCTGGGCTACGCCGAAACCGACCCCACGTTTGACATCGAAGGCGTGGACGCGGCGCACAAGGCCACGATCATGAGCGCCATCGCGTTTGGCACGCCGGTGCAATTTGACAAAGCACACGTCGAGGGCATCACCAAGCTGCAGGCCGCCGACATCCGCTACGCCGAGCAACTGGGCTACCGCATCAAGCTGCTGGGCATCACCAAGCGCCGCGACGACGTGGGCGGCATCGAGCTGCGTGTGCACCCCACGCTGGTGCCGGCTAAACGGCTGATTGCCAACGTGGAAGGCGCCATGAACGCCGTGGTGGTGCAGGGCGATGCCGTGGGCACCACGCTGTATTACGGCAAGGGCGCAGGCGCCGAGCCCACCGCGTCGGCCGTGGTGGCCGACCTGGTGGACATCACCCGCCTGCACACCGCTGACCCGGATCACCGCGTGCCGCATCTGGCGTTCCAGGCCAGCTCGCAAGCCAACACGCCGATCCTGCCGATCGAGCTGGTCATCACCTCTTTTTACCTGCGCCTGCAAGTGGCTGACCAAACGGGCGTGCTGAGCCAGATCACCAGCATCCTGGCGGCGCACGACATCTCGATCGACGCCGTGTTGCAAAAAGAAAGTGCCGATGGCGAGCAGCAGACCGACCTCATCATCCTGACCCACGACACCGTGGAAGGCCGCATGCGCGACGCCCTGGTCAAGATGCAGGCGCTGCCCACGGTGCTGGCGCCTATCGTGGTGATTCGCAAGGAAGAGTTGAGCTGAGACACCTGGCCCTATCGTGCCAGCCGCGCCAAAGCCGCCCGCCTGCTTCCGGAGTCAACATGACTGAAATCGACATCGACGCCTTGCTGACGCGGTTTCACAACGCGTTGCGCATGGAGGGCCCGCTTGACGTGGATCAGCCGGCGGACCTGGCCCTGTACGTTGAGGGCCTGCATGGCAGCCGCGACGCCGTGGGCAGCCTGCGGCGCGACATCACCCGCACTGAAGGCGGCGGCGTGTTCTTGTTCACTGGCCAAGCCGGCAGTGGCAAAAGCACCGAGCTGCATAGGCTGCGGCACGAGTTGCAAGCCCAGGGCTGCAAAGCCTATTACTGTGATTTGGTCGAGTGGCTGAACTTCAACGAGCCCATCACGCTGTCCAGCTTTTTGGTGTCCTTGTTGTCGTCTTGGGTCGATCAAGTGGGCACAGTGAAAGCGAAGCGCACGCCGGCCGAGCGCTTGATCGCGTTTTTCACCAAAACCCGCTTGATCCCCGAAAACATCAAGCTCGATGCCAAGCTCGGGCCGATCAAAACCCAGATCCAGTTTGCCCTGCAGTCGGACGAAGACTTCCGGCGCAGCCTGGAGCAAAACCTGCGCAAGCAGTTTTCAAGCATCGTGGCGCAAGCGCATGAGTTCGTGGCCGAGCTCAAAAGTGACCTGTGCCCCAACAACGAAAAGTGCGTGCTGCTGGCTGATTCCATCGAGAAGATGGCGGGCTACGGCGATGACGCGCAAAAGGTGTACGAGAGCGTGCAGCGCTTGTTTGTGAGCGAGGGCGCCGCGCTCAAATTGCCGGGCTTGCACGTGGTGTATTCGGTGTCGCCCTACCTGTTGGATCAAAACAACCAGTTGCCCACCGCGCTGGGCACGGGGGGCGTAGTCACGATGCCGTCGGTGCATGTGTTTGAGCGCAACAGCAGCGATCCCGATGCGCTGGGCGTGGCGGCGGTCACCGACCTGGTGGCGCGGCGGTTTCCGGAATGGGGGCAGGTGTTTTCACCGGCGCAGCTGCAAAAACTCATCCTGAACACGGGCGGTGACTTGCGCGAGTTGCTGCGCGCCATCCGCGTGGCGATCAACGAGGACATCGAAACCTTGCCGGTGGGCGACGCAGTGATTGACTTTGCGCTGGCCAGCGTGCGGCCTCCCAAAACCATTCCGGCTGAGCATGTGGTCTGGATGGCCCGCCTGGAGTCGTCGCATGAAAACGAGCTGGGGGGCGCCGTGGATGCCCGTGTGCTGCAACGCTATTTGTCGACCAAGCACGTGCTGGTCTACCTCAATGGCGAGGCCTGGTATGGCGTTCATCCGCTGTTGCGTGATTGGGTGTTGGCACGCGCCGCCAAGCTGGCCGCTGAAGCCAAAGCCAGTGCGGCTGACAAGCCCGCCAATGGCACTGGCTGAAGTGGCGCGGACCGATGTGGCTTGACGTGGCGTGACGCGGTCCGTAGCCATGAATTTACCGCCCACGCTGGCGCACTACCAAACTTTGCGCCGGTTGCGGCGCATGGTGATGCGCAGCGAAACCGCCGTTTTGCTGTACCTGTGGGGCGATGACCCACGCAGCCTGGACTGGTTGCGCCGCGAGCTTGATCTTGGCCTGCGCGCCAGGGCGCGGCGTGTGCTGCATTGGCGCCTGGCCGATGAGGCTGGCTTTCAGGCCGCGCTGGCCGGCGTGCTGGCGCCAGAGCCCGGCGCTCAAACTTTTGCCGCTTGGGTGGATCTGGCTGCAGGCCCTGGCAACGCCGCGTTGTGTGACCGCTGGTTGGCGCGCCTGAACGAGCGCCGCCTGCAACTGCTGCAATGGCCGCGCGCCGTGATTTTGTGTGGCCCCAGCGCGCTGGAAGCCCGGGTGGGCGAGGTGGCGCCGGATCTGTGGTCGGTGCGTAGCGCCAGCCTTCAGGTGCCAGCGTGGCCGGCTGCGCCGGTGGATGCGGTGATGGACTCCACAAGCTTGCCTACCGTGGAGCCCAGTGCTTATCCGGGCCTGTGGCAAGCCGCATGGGAGGCCTACAACGCCAGCCAGGATCCATCGGCGCAGCTTGATCTGGGGCTGGGCCTGGAGGCCGCCAATGCGCTCTTGGGGCAGCACCCCGCCGACATGGCGAAGCGGGTGTTGGATCAGATCGAAGTCTTGTTGCCGCCCGACGGGGTGGATGACCCTGGGCTCTTGCGGTGGCGCCTGTTGCATGCGCAGCTTTTGGGCCGATGGCATGCAAATTCGCGACGTTGGCTGGCTGCAAGCCAATGCTTTGGGCAAGCCTTAAAGGTTAGCGAGCGGTTGGTGGCGCTGACGGGTGAATCGCCCGGGGCGCTGAGGGATTGGGCGGTCTCGTTGAACAAGGTGGGCGACGTGCAGCGGGCTTTGGGGGATATGAGGGGCGCTAAAGGGCGGTACGAAAAAAGTCTGGAGGTGAGCGAGTTGCTGCTGGGCCTGACGGGCGAGTCAATCGAGGCGCTGAGGGGCTGGTCGGTCTCATTGACCAACGTGGGCGACGTACTGCGAGCGTTGGGGGATGTGAGAGGCGCAAGAGAGCGGTACGAAAAAAGCCTGAATGTTTGCGAGCGGCTAGTGGCGCAGATGGGCGAATCAACCGAGGCGCTGCGGGACTGGTCGGTCTCGTTGAACAAGGTGGGCGACGTCCAGCGAGCGTTGGGGGATGTGACGGGCGCGAGAGGGCGGTACGAAGAAAGCCTGAAGGTTCGCGAGCGGCTGGTGGCGCTGACGGGGGAATCGCCCGAGGCGCTGCGGGACTTGGCGATTTCACTGTCGAGATTGGGTGATGTCAGCCTGGACGCTGGCGAAACCAAGCGCGCTCGTGCTTACTTCGAGCGTGAGTTGCTGGCTGCCCAAGCCGCTTTGCGACAATCACCACTTTCCCAAGACCTCCAGAACTTGGTGGCCCATGCGTCAGCCGGCTTGGCCGCATTGCCCCCTGTTTTACCGTGACAAACCCATGAAATACATCAGCACCCGCGGCGACAAAACTGAGCGCAACTTCTCCGAGATTCTGCTCGAAGGCCTGGCGCCAGACGGTGGTTTGTACCTGCCCACGCACTATCCCAAGATCGACGACGCCACGCTCACGCGCTGGCGCGGCCTGGGCTACGCCGACCTGGCCTTTGAGATTTTGTCGCTCTACATCGGTGATATTCCCAAGGCCGATCTCAAGGCGCTGGTAGACAAAACCTACACCCAGGCCACCTACGGAACCGAGGCCATCGTGCCTGTGCGCCAGCTGGAGCCCGGCCTGCACATCGAGGCCTTGTCCAACGGCCCCACGCTGGCCTTCAAGGACATGGCGATGCAGTTGCTGGGCAACTTGTTTGAGTACGAGTTGGCGCGGCGCGGCGCCGAGCTCAACATCCTGGGCGCCACCTCGGGTGACACCGGCAGCGCGGCCGAGTACGCCATGCGCGGCAAAAAGGGCGTGCGCGTATTCATGCTCAGCCCGCAAGGCCGCATGAGCCCGTTCCAGCAGGCGCAGATGTTCAGCCTGCAAGACCCCAACATCCACAACATCACCATCGATGGCGTGTTTGATGATTGCCAGGACATCGTCAAGTCGGTGAGCAACGACCTGGATTTCAAGCGCAAGTACAAGATCGGCACCGTCAACTCCATCAACTGGGCGCGCTTGCTGGCGCAGGTGGTCTACTACTTTGCGGGTTATTTTCAGGTGACCTCTGGTGCCCCTGAGGTCGGTACTGCTGGCCTGTCCCCCAAGGGGAGCGCGCCGCCTTGGGGCGGCCCGGCGGCGGCGCCGGCCAACGCCGAGTTGGTGAGTTTTGCCGTGCCCTCGGGCAACTTTGGTAATGTGTGCGCCGGCCACGTGGCGCGCTGCATGGGCTTGCCCGTGGCGCATTTGGTGGTGGCTACCAACGAGAACGACGTGCTCGACGAGTTCTTCCGCACCGGCCATTACCGCGTGCGCGCCAGCGCCGAAACATTCGAGACATCCAGCCCGTCTATGGACATCAGCCGTGCCTCCAACTTTGAGCGTTTTGTGTTTGATCTGCTGGGCCGTGACGGCCCGCGTGTGGCCCATATGTTTGGCGCCGGCCTGGCCCAAGACGGCGGGTTTCAGCTCACGCCTGAAGAGTTTGAACGCATCAAGGCCTTTGGCTTTCTGTCGGGCAAAAGCAGCCACGCTGACCGCCTGGCCACCATCCGCAGCACCTGGGCGCAGCACCAGGACATGATCGACACCCACACCGCTGATGGTTTGAAAGTGGCGCGTGAGCACCTGCAATCGGGCGTGCCGATGATCGTGCTGGAAACCGCCTTGCCGGCCAAGTTTGCAGCCACCATTGAAGAAGCGCTGGGCCGCCAGCCGTTGCGGCCTGCCGCGCTGGACGGCATCGAGCTGCTGCCCAAGCGCTTTGTGGCCCTGCCCGTGAGCGTGGCCCAGGTCAAGGCCTACGTTGAACAACACTGTGCCGACTGAGCCCCGCGCCATGAAAGTTGTTGGCTTTTGTGGCCCGTCGGGCGTGGGCAAAACCACGCTGATTGAGCAGCTCATTGTCGAGCTCAAATTGCGGGGGCAGCGTGTGTCGGTGATCAAGCACGCGCACAAACGCTTTGATATCGACCACCCCGGCAAAGACTCCTGGCGGCATCGGCGGGCGGGCGCGTTTGAGGTGCTGATTGCCTCGGGGCAACGCCTCGCCAAGCTGCGTGAATACGAGGTGGAAGGCCAGCCCACAGTGCACCAGTTGATCGCCGAAATGGTCGATTGCGACTGGCTGCTGGTGGAGGGTTTCAAACATGCCGACATCCCCAAGGTGGAGGTCTGGCGCGCCGCGCTGGACCAGCCGCCGGGCTATCCCGATGACCCGTTCGTGACCATCGTGGCCACCGATACGCCTGACACGCTGCCCGTGGCCACCAACCGCCCAGTGTTCAACATGACTGCCGTGGCCGCGCTGGCTTCGCACCTGATGGACACTGCCGAGCGATATGAATACCGCGCTGAAATCCATGGCTGATCCGACCGCTCTCCCAACGCCACACCCAGCCGCTCGCCCCAGCTTGCTGAGCCTTGACGAGGTGCTGAACCGCTTGCTGGCGGTGGCAAGCGAGCGGGTGATTCCTGAGATCGAAAAGCTTGACACCTTTGACGCGCTGGGCCGGGTGCTGGCGCGTGCGGTGGTGTCGTCGCTGGACGTGCCGCCGGCCGACAACAGCTCGATGGATGGCTACGCCATGCGTGCCGCCGACGTGCCCACGGCCGGCACCGTGTTGCCCGTGAGCCAGCGAATCCCCGCCGGCGTGGTGGGCGGGCCGCTGCTGCCGGGCACGGTGGCGCGCTTGTTCACTGGGGCGCAGGTGCCAGCAGGCGCCGACGCGGTGGTGATGCAGGAGCAAACCGAGGCGCTGCCGGGGGATGGCTTGGAGGGTGGCCTGGGCCAGGTGCGTATCAACACCGTGCCCACGCCCAATCAGTGGATACGCCGCCAGGGCGAAGACGTGCTGCACGGCGCCGAGGTGCTGGCGGTGGGCACCCGCCTAACGCCTCAAGCGCTTGGGCTGGCGGCGTCAGTCGGTGCCTCGCGCCTGACCGTGCGCCGTCGCCCCCGCGTGGCGCTGTTTTCCACCGGCGACGAACTGGTGATGCCGGGTGAATCACTGCGCCCCGGCGCCATCTACAACAGCAACCGCTTCACGCTGCGCGGTTTGTTGCTGGCGGCGGGCTGCGAGGTGACTGACCTGGGCATCGTGCCTGACAAGCTGGACGCTACGCGGGATGCCTTGCGCCGTGCTGCGCTTGACAGCGATTTGATCCTCACCTCGGGTGGTGTGTCGGTGGGTGAAGAAGACCACATCAAACCCGCCGTCAAGGCCGAAGGCTGGCTTGAAGCCTGGCAGGTGGCCATGAAGCCCGGCAAGCCGCTGGCCTTTGGCGCCGTGCGGCGGGGTGATACCGACACTGAGGCGCTGTTCATGGGCCTGCCCGGCAACCCGGTGTCGAGCTTTGTGACCTTTTTGTTGGCGGTGGCGCCCGTGCTGCGCGCGCTGCAAGCCATGCCGGCCACGCTGCCGCAAGCCGTGGCGGTGCGCGCTGATTTTGATTGGCCGCAGCCCGACAAGCGCCGTGAGTTTTTGCGCGCGCGCTTCAACGCCCAGGGCGGTGTTGAGCTCTTCCCCAACCAAAGCTCGGGCGTGCTGACCTCGGCCGTGTGGGCCGACGGCCTGGTGGATTTGCCGGCGGGCCAGCCCGTGCAGCGCGGCGACATGGTGCGCCTGCTGCTGCTGGCTTCATTGATCGGGGCCTGAATGTCGAGCTCAATGCAGGTTACCGTGCGCTACTTTGCGTCGCTGCGCGAGGCGCTGGGCGGCAGTGAATCTTTGGTTTTGCCCGCAGGCACCAGCCTGGGTGATTTGCGTGATCTGTTGATCGCACGCGGCGGCCGCCACGCCGAGGTGCTGGCGCGCGGCCGGTCGCTGCGCTGCGCGCTCAACCAGGTGATGGCCGACGAGGCCACCGCCGTGCCCGCTGGCGCCGAAGTGGCGTTTTTCCCACCGGTCACGGGCGGTTGAGTCACAGGGTTCTGACGGCCCTCATCGTCAGCCTCAGCGCGAATTTCGCCTACTCCCGCGAGCGAGCGAGGGGGCAAATGCCGCACGCTGCATGCCTGACTGGCTCCCTCGCCCTCGTACCCGGGGGAGAGGGTTGGGGTGAGGGGGCTGTGCGGCACCCGGTTTTTTTGGCGCCCGGCACGGGCTGTGCTCGCTTTCTGCACTGCGCCGGGTATTCGCCCCGGCGGGCGACTGGCTTTCTTTTCGGGCCGAAAAGAAAGTCAGCAAAGAAAAGGGCCTGAAAAACAGTTTCTATGGTCTTGCCCTTGACCTTTTCGGACACGGTGTTGTGGACTCGCCTGCGTGCAGGCTCAGACATTCGGCGTCTTTCAAGGTCAGCGGTAACGCCATCGGTACGCGTCCAAGACGGCCTGCGC
>JAYWDK010000222.1:0-4925 GCA_043779845.1 Betaproteobacteria bacterium
CTCGCCACCGGCGGTGACGCGCACCGCGCAGTACTTGAACTCGGGGATCTTGCCGAAGGGGTCGAGCGCGGGGTTGGTCAGCCGGTTGGCTGCGGCCTCGGCATAGGCAAAGGGCATGAACACGGCGCCCAGCGGCGTGCCGTCGTCGCGCCGGGCGTAGAGCGTGACGCTGCCGCGGCGGCTGGCCACCGTGAGTGCATCACCGGGTTGCAGGCCCAGGCGCTGCAAATCCTGGCCATGCAGGCTGGCGGTGGCCTGCGGCTCCAGGGCGTCCAGCACCTCGGCGCGGCGCGTCATGCTGCCGGTGTGCCAGTGCTCCAGTTGCCGGCCGGTGATCAGCACAAACGGGTAGTCGTCGTCGGGGCGCTCGGCGGCGGGGATGATGTCGGCCGGCACCAGATGAACCCGGCCATCGGGGGTGTCGAAGTGGTCGATGAATACCGTGGGCTGGCCCGGATCGTTGTCGGTCAGGCAGGGGTAGGTGACGCTGTCTTCACGCGCCAGCCGCTCCCAGCTGACGCCGGCGATCACGCCGTGCATGGCCTGGCGCATTTCTTCATACACCGCCGCCACGCCGCTTTCTTCGCCCTCGTAGGTCCAGCCCAAACCCATGCCTTGGGCGATCTGCTGAATGATCCAGAGGTCTTGCCGGGCCTCGCCAGGGGCGCTGAGCGCGCGCCGGCCCATCTGCACCATGCGGTCGGTATTGGTCACCGTGCCGGTTTTTTCGGGCCAGCCCGAGGCCGGCAACACCACGTCGGCCAGCCAGGCGGTTTCGGTCATGAACAGGTCTTGCACCACCAGGTGCTGCAGGCCGGCCAGGCCGGCGCGGGCGTGGTTCAGGTCGGGGTCGCTCATGGCCGGGTTTTCGCCCATCACGTACATGCCGCGGATCTTTTGCGGGTCACTGTCGGGCGCCTGGGCCTTGTGCAGGATCTCCACCACGGTGAGCCCGGGCTGGGCATCAAGCTTGTGCTGCCAGAAGTCCTCAAACCAGGCGTGCACCTGGGCGTTGTCTACCCGCTGGTAGTTGGGAAACATCATCGGGATCAGCCCGGCGTCACTGGCGCCCTGCACGTTGTTCTGGCCACGCAGGGGGTGCAGGCCGCTGCCGGGCTTGCCGATCTGGCCGGTGACCGCCACCAGCGCGATCAGGCAGCGCGCATTGTCGGTGCCGTGCACGTGCTGGCTCACGCCCATGCCCCACAACACCATCGACGCGCGGCTGGTGGCAAAAGCCCGCGCCACCTCGCGGATGGTGTCGGCCGGGATGCCGCAGATGGGCGCCATGCGCTCGGGGCTGTAGCCGGCCACATTGGCTTTGAGTGCATCAAAGTTGCTGGCCCGGTCGCGCAAAAAGGCCTCATTGGTGAGGCCCTCTTCGATCACCGTGTGGATCATGGCGTTGAGCAGCGCCACGTCGGTATCGGCCTTGAATTGCAGCGTGCGCCAGGCGTGGCGGGCCAGGTCGGTGCGGCGCGGGTCGGCCATCACGATCTTGGTGCCCCGCGCGGCGGCGTTTTTCATCCAGGTGGCGGCCACCGGGTGGTTGGCCGTGGGGTTGCTGCCGATGACCAAAATCAGCTCGGCGTGCTGCACGTCGTTGACCTGGTTGCTCACCGCCGCCGAGCCCACGCCCTCCAGCAAGGCGGCCACGCTGCTGGCGTGGCACAGGCGCGTGCAATGGTCTACGTTGTTGCTGCCAAAGCCCGTGCGCACGAGCTTTTGAAACAAATAGGCCTCTTCGTTGCTGCCTTTGGCCGAGCCAAAACCCGCCAGGGTTTTGGCGCCATGTTGATCGCGCAGGGCCACCAGGCCACCGGCGGCAAAGCCCAGCGCTTCGTCCCAGGTTGCCTCGCGAAACACGTCTTGCCAGGCGCCTGGCCTGGCCGTGGCGGCGCCGTCCTTGGGCACGCCGGTTTTGCGGATCAGCGGCTGCGTGAGGCGCTGGCGGTGGTGCACGTAGTCAAAACCAAAGCGGCCCTTGACACACAAACGGCCCTCGTTGGCCGGGCCTTTGCGGCCATCAACCGCCACGATTTTTTCGTCGCGTATTTTGTAAGTCAGCAAGCAGCCCACGCCGCAATACGGGCAGACCGAATCCACGGTTTTGTCGACGCGCTGATCACCCACCAAGGTTTTGGCGCTCAGTGCGCCGGTGGGGCAGGCTTGCACACACTCGCCGCAGGCCACGCACGAGCTGTCACCCATCGCATCGCCCAGGTCAAACGTGATCTGGGCATGGGCGCCGCGGTAGGCCATGCCGATCACGTCGTTCATCTGCGTTTCACGGCAGGCGCGCACGCAGCGCGTGCACTGGATGCAGGCGTCCAGGTTCACTGCCATGGCGGGGTGGCTGAGGTCGGCAGCAGGTTGAGCGCGCTGCAAGTTGGCCAGCGCCGGGCGCGCGGTGACGCCCAGCTTGGCAGCCCAGTCACTGAGCTCACCGTGTGGGCGCGCCGCGTCACCGCCCACCCACTGGCTGCCTTGTTTTGGCATGTCGGCCAGCATCAGTTCAAGCACCATTTTTTGGCTCTTGAGCGCACGCTCACTAAGGGCCGCCACCACCATGCCGGGCTGGGGCGCGCGGCAGCAACTGGGCGCCAGTGCACGCTCGCCGCCAATTTCAACCACGCAGGCGCGGCAGTTGCCGGCTGCGCGCAGGCCGTCGCTGTAACAAAGCCTGGGGATGTTCACGCCCTGGCGCTGCGCGGCTTGCAGGATGGTTTCAAAAGGCTGGGCGTTGACGGTGGCGCCGTCCAGCGTGAAGGTAATCAGACAGTTTTCGCTCACGGTGCTGCCCCTCAAACTTCGTCGGCAAAGTAGCGCTGCACGCAACGCACGGCGTTGGGCGCGGCCTGGCCCAATCCGCAGATCGACGCGTCGATCATCACGGTGCTCAGGTCGTCCAAAGTGTTGTGGTCCCAGCGCGGTGCGGCCATCAGTTGCGCGGCTTTGTCGGTGCCGACGCGGCATGGCGTGCACTGGCCACAGCTCTCGTGGGCAAAAAACTGCATGGCGTTGCGGGCGGCCTCGCGGGCGCTGTCATGCTGGCCCAGCACCACCACGGCGGCCGATCCGATGAAGCAGCCGTGGGGCTGCAAGGTGTCAAAGTCGAGTGGCAGGTCGGCCAGGCTGGCCGGCAAGATGCCGCCCGACGCGCCGCCCGGCAAGTAGCCATGCAGCGTGTGGCCGTCGGCCATGCCGCCGCAAAACTCGGCCACCAATTCATTCAGGGTGATGCCGGCCGGCGCCAGCTTCACGCCGGGTACCTTGACGCGCCCGCTAACGCTGAAACTGCGCAGGCCCTTGCGGCCGTGGCGACCAAAGCCACTGAACCACTGGGGGCCACGCTGCACGATGTCGCGCACCCAGTACAGGGTTTCAAAGTTTTGCTCCAGCGTGGGCCGGCCAAACAGGCCCAGCTCGGCGATGTAGGGCGGGCGCAAACGGGGTTCACCACGTTTGCCTTCGATGCTTTCGATCATGGCCGACTCTTCACCGCAGATGTAGGCGCCGGCGCCGCGCCGCAGCTCGATGCGGGGCAGTGGGCACGGTGGGTTGTCGCTTAACTCGGCCAGCGCGCGTTCCAGCACAGCGCGGCAGCCCGCGTATTCATCACGCAGGTACAGGTAAATGGCCGCTATGCCCACCACTTGCGCGGCCACCAGCGCGCCCTCTAAAAAGCGGTGCGGATCACGCTCGAGGTAGGTGCGGTCCTTGAAGGTGCCGGGCTCACCTTCGTCGATGTTCACCGCCATCAGCCGGGGCCCCGCAAAACCACGCACGATGTGCCATTTACGGCCCGCCGGGAAACCCGCACCACCCAGACCACGCAGGCCTGAATCGGTCATGGCGGCCAGCACGGCGTCGGCATCCATCTCGCCGTTGACCAGCGCCGCGGCCAGCGCGTAGCCACCACGCTGGCGGTAGGCCGAGTAGCCTACGCTGGCTGGTGCTGCGGGCTCGTGGGCGGTGCTGATGGTGCAAGGCGCTGTTGCTGCGGGGTCGAAATCGGCGGCGTCAGGGGCGGGTTCGTGCGCCAAGCCACGCTGCCTCGTGGCCACGGCGTGCGTGGCCAGCGCCAGCACCGTAGCCACGTCGGCGCGCGGCACCGGGCGCTGGCCCACCACTACCACGGGCGCTTGCTCGCAGCGGCCAACGCAGGGCGCGGGCACCAGCTTGATGCCCGCACCCAGCACATCGCCCAGGCGCCTGAACAGCGCGCCCGCGCCAGCCATATTGCAGGCCTGGCTGTCGCACACCCTGACGGTTAGCGATGGCGCAACTTTCTCGTCGGCCAGGCGTTCAAAGTGGTGATAAAAACTGGCCACTTCGGCCACCTCGGCCATGGACAACTTCATGGCGGCGGCCAAAGCCACCAGGTGGCGATCAAACAGCGCGCCAAAGTGATCGTTGAGCCCATGCAGGTGCTCAATCAGCAGATCCCGCTGGTGCGGGCCCTCGGCGGCCAATATCGGCAGCAGCGCCAGCACCTCGGCGCGGGCCGCGTCGTCGGGCTGGCGGCCCTTCAGTTTGCCGCGCTTGCCCAGGGTGCGACGCAAGGCCTCGGGCGTGATCGTGGCCACCGTGGTCGCGGTGGTCAGTGCGGCGTGGGCGGTGGCGTAGGCATCGGCTGGGGTCATGGTCGCGGGCCAAATCAGGGTGAGGCTGCGATCATCGGCGCCCGGTGGCCACGTCGTCCAATCGAATCGTTGAACCGCTTGATTCAAGCGCTGAATCGAGCCCCTATTTTCAAGCGGCCACCAAGCCCAGCGCGCCGCTGTGCGCGGCCACCAACGCCAGCCAGTCGGCCTGCTGCATCAGCGCCAGGGCGGCTTGTAGCGCCAGCGTGGGCCGGCCGGCGGCGTGGGTGAGAAACGCGATCGGCGTGTGCACCTCGGGCCCGACCAGCCCGCGCGCTT
>JAYWDK010000223.1:0-13365 GCA_043779845.1 Betaproteobacteria bacterium
GATCAGTGGGTGGCCGCCGTGGATGGCGCGGCCAGTGCCGAGGGCGAGGATGCCGCAGCGGCCGCCTTCACCGCCGCCCCAGGCTCGACATACAAGCGCACCTTTTGGCCTGCTGTCAGCGCATGCACACCCGCGCTGACCACCACCTGCCCGGCCGCCAGGCCGGCGCCCACCAGCACCAAATTGCCATCCGCGCCGGCCACCACCACAGGTTGGGCTCGCACCGTCATTGAATTTTGGTCCAACAACCAAACCGTCGATTGCCCGCCTTGCTCAAACACTGCGGGCAAGGGCAGTTTGATCACCCCGGCCACGGCGGGCGTGTCGAGCAGCACGCTGGCGGTTTGGCCCAAGCGCAATGCGGTGGCACCCATATCTGCCTTGACCAGGAAGGTGCGTGTCATCGGATCCGCTGATGCGGCTACTTCGCGCACGGTGGCGGCACTCAGCGCCTCACCCGCGCCCCAGGCACGCAGCTTCAGGGCGCCTGGCCTGCCCTGCAACTGGCGCATGGCGCGCACCTGGTCCTCGGGCACGCTGAACACCGCGTCGCGCGGCCCGTCATGCGCCAGCCGCAGCACGGTTGACCCCGCCGACAGAACGGCGCCAGGTTCCGCATCCACAGCAGTGATCACGCCAGCCGCGTCAGCGGTCAACACCGCGTATCGAGCCTGGTTGTTCTGAACGCTTGCCTGGGCTTTGGCCTGCTCGGCAGTCGCGCGGTTCGCTTTGAGGCCAGCTTCTCGGCGCTCAAGTTCGAGTGCGCTGATGAACCCTTGCTCGCGCAGTGATTGGTAGCGCTTGAACTCCGCCTCGCCAAACGCCAGTTGGGCATTGGCAGCTGTGACCGCCGCACGCGCCACGTCTTGCCCCCAGCAACAAATCGCTGGCATCAATCTGTGCCAACGCCTGCCCGGCGCCAACCAAATCGCCAATATTGGCTGTGCGCTTGACCAGCTTGCCACCCACCCTGAAAGCCAGCCGTGACTCCGTGCGCGCTCGAACCTCGGCTGCGTACTCATGCTGCATCGTGCTGGTGCCGCTTTGCACCGTCAGAGTACGCACAGCGCGCACGGGCTCGTCAGCCGGAGGCGCTTTGGAGCAGGCAATCAACACCGGGGCGATGAACAACGAAAGCAGGAATTGACGCATGGGGTGATGAGCCTGATCGGCTTGTGGAGTTTGCAGGCACGGCATCAGCATTAATGACTGACCGGTCAGTAATATAAGTACAGGAGGACGCACTGTCAAATGGTCACCTGTGGCCCGTGCAAGGCCGGCGACAGCCACATCCCACAGCCCGTCGAACGGTTTCGCCTCAGCCCAAAACGCGCTCGGCACAGTCGGTGACCGATCCCCACCGTCGACAATCCACGTTGTGAGCGTCAACCACTACGAAAACTTTCCTGTCGCGTCGATCCTTTGCCCGCCGGCCCTACGTTGCGCTGTCAAGGCCATCTACCACTTTTCACGCACGGCGGATGACTTGGCCGACGAAGGCGACGCATCGCCCGCCGAGCGGACTGCCGCCCTGATGCGCTATCGGGCCGCCTTGGCTGACGCCGCGCGGGGCCACACCACAGAAGGGCCGTGGCGCGAGATATTCGCCCCGTTGAGCGAGGTGCTGCGCCGTCACCAATTGCCCCTGTCCTTGTTAAACGACCTGCTGGACGCTTTTGTGCAAGACGTTAACAACCCCCGCTACGCCGACCGCACCGCCTTGCTTGACTACTGCCGGCGTTCGGCCAACCCCATCGGGCGACTCATGCTGCACTTGGCAGGCATCAATGAGACCGGCTTGCTGCTGCAATCCGACGCGATTTGCAGCGCGCTGCAATTGATCAACTTTTGGCAAGACCCGAGTATTGACCTGCCAAAAGGGCGCCTTTACGTGACGGAGTCCGACGCCGAGAAGCATGGCCTTCGATTGGACGACTTGCTGACTGGCGGCGACACGCCCAGCACGCAAGCCTTGCTGCGGGACCTCTGCCTTTGGGCTGCCGATCTGATGCGGCAAGGCGCACCGTTGGCCTGCAAAGTGCCCGGGCGCCTGGGCTGGGAGTTGAGACTGGTGGTGCAAGGCGGTCTGCGCATCCTTGAGAGAATCAGCCAAATGGACTACCGCACCTTGCGCCAACGCCCCGTCTTGGGGGCTTCCGATCTGCCCGTGATGCTTTTGCGCGCGGGGCGCATGCGGGTCGGCGCCGCCACGCCAGGCTTCAAGCTGTCATGAGCGCGCGCTGATGAATCCGCAGCAATATGTGCAAGAAAAAACTGCAGCCAGCGGCTCGTCGTTCTACTACGCATTCTTGTTTTTGCCACCGCCCCGGCGCGCGGCAATCACTGCCTTTTATGCCTTCTGCCGCGAGGTGGACGACGTGGTGGACGAGATGCGCGATGCCAGCGTGGCGGCCACAAAACTGGCATGGTGGCGACAAGAGGTGACACGCGCTTTTGGCGGCGCACCGACACATCCGGTGATGCACGCCCTGATGCCGCACGCGCTGGTGTATGGCATCACTGCCGATCACTTGTTGGCCGTCATTGACGGCTGTCAGATGGATTTGGATCAAACCCGTCACCTCGATTTTGTAAGTTTGCAGCGCTACTGCCATTTGGTCGCCGGCATCGTGGGTGAGGTGGCCGCACGCATTTTTGGCCACACCCAGACGACCACCATCGCCTATGCCCACCAATTGGGCCAAGCGCTGCAACTCACCAACATCATTCGAGACGTCGGTGACGACGCGCGGCGCGGCCGCATTTACTTGCCGATGGCCGAGCTGCAACAGTTCGACGTCAAAGCCCATGAGTTGCTCAAGCGTGAAAAGCCTTGGGGTTACAGCGAGCGCTTCAGCGCGCTAATGCGCTTTCAGGCCGAGCGAGCCCACCAAACCTACGAGCAAGCCCTGGCCCAGCTGCCCGAGGCTGACCGCGCTGCGCAGAAGCCCGGCTTGATGATGGCCAACATTTACCGTTGCCTGCTGCGTGAAATTGAACGCGAAGGCTTCCAGGTGCTGCATCAGCGAACCTCGCTAACCCCCATGCGCAAACTGTGGATCGCCCTGCAAACCCATTGGCGAGGTCGATGACGCCAAGCGCGGTGCGCACACGGCGCATCGCGGTGATCGGCGCCGGCTGGGCGGGGCTGGCTGCTGCGGTGCAGGCAGTGCAACAAGGTGCCGCAGTGACCGTGTTTGAAATGGCGCACGCGCCTGGCGGTCGGGCTCGGCTGCTACACACCCCAGCCGGAGACTTTGACAACGGGCAGCACATCCTCATCGGCGCCTACCGTGAAACCTTGGCCCTGATGCGACGCGTGGGCGCCGATCCGACCCGGTTGCTGCTGCGCGGGCCGTTGGTGCTGGCCTACCCGGACGGTCGCAGCTTGGCGCTGCCGCCCGGCACGGCAATGCAAGCGTTTGCGCGCGCAGTGCTAGGTGCCCGGGGATGGCGCTGGGCCGAGCGTTTTGCGATGTTGGCTGCGGCGGGTGGCTGGCTGCTGCGGGGCTTCGACTGCCCGCCCACGCGGACGGTGCAGCAACTGTGCGCCAAGCTGCCCGCCGTCGTATTGCAAGACCTGATCGAACCGCTTTGCGTGGCCGCGCTGAACACGCCCATGGCTCAGGCCAGCGCTCAAGTGTTTTTGCGCGTGCTGCGTGATGCGCTCTTTGATGGTCGCGGCAGTGCCGATTTACTGCTGCCGCGCGTCTCAATGTCGGCGTTGATGCCCGAACCCGCTTGGCGCTGGCTGACCTCCGTCGGCGCAACCTGCCACAGCGGTCGGCGCGTACTGGGTCTGAGACCAAACGGGGTGGGGTGGCAAGTCGACGACGAGTATTTTGACGGCGTGGTCTTGGCCTGCTCCGCCACCGAGGCGGCACGCCTGGCCGGCCCGATCAATCCAGCGTGGTCCAACACCGCGAAGACGCTGCGCTATGAACCCATCATCACCGCCTACCTCGCCGACTCCAACCTGCGGCTGCCCCACGCCATGCTGGCATTGCAGACCAACGCACAAGCACCGGCACAGTTTGTGTTTGACTTGGCGGCGATAAGCACGCCGTGTGTTGATAGCGGCGAGCAAACGTTGGGCGCATCGACTCGAAAAGAACCCCTGTTTGCTTTTGTGGTCAGCGGCGCCGCACCGTGGGTGGCAGCCGGTCTGCCCGCTTGTGGTCGAGCCATCCTGCTGCAAGCCCGCGCCGCGTTTTCGGGTGCTTTTGCCGGGCCTGACGACCAGGTGCTTCGTCATATCACCGCAGAGCGCCGCGCCACTTTTGCCTGCACACCGGGCCTGATGCGTCCAGCCATGCATATTGCTGCTGGATTGGCGGCTGCCGGCGACTACATCCGCGGGCCCTACCCCGCCACGCTTGAAGGCGCCGTACGGTCAGGTCAGGCTGCGGCTAAAGCGCTGGAATAACAGCGCCGCTCTGGGTTGAGCATCCCGCTGCGGTTTGCTCAATCCATGATCAAATTGACAAAACATGGCACCACAATGTCAATCTGCTTTTCGCCATGCAAAATAGGGGACCTTCAGGACACCCAATGACCCCAAAAAAAGAAGGACAGTCACCTGCGATCCAGGTCATTGAGCGAATGTTCTCGCTGGTTGACGCTCTGGCTTCGCACCAAGATCCCGTGTCACTCAAAGTGCTTAGCGAAAGCACGGGTTTGCATCCCTCGACCGCTCACCGCATCCTCAATGACCTCGCAATCGGCCGATTTGTTGATCGGCCTGAAGCCGGAAGCTACCGGCTGGGCATGCGCCTGCTGGAGCTTGGCAATTTGGTCAAAGCAAGGCTGGACGTACGCGATGCCGCGCTGGCACCCATGCGGGAACTGCACAAGCTGACGCACCAGCCGGTGAACCTGTCAGTGCGCCAAGGGGATGAGATCGTCTACATCGAACGCACCTACAGCGAAAGATCAGGCATGCAGGTGGTGCGCGCGGTTGGCGGCAGGGCGCCACTGCATCTCACTTCAGTTGGCAAACTGTTTTTGGCCCATGAGGATCCGCAGCGAGTTCGCGCCTACGCCACCCGCACAGGTTTGTCAGGCCACACACGCAACAGCATCACTGATTTGGCCAGGCTGGAGCGCGAATTGGCCTTGGTCCGTCAGAACGCGCTGGCACGCGATGACGAAGAACTGGAACTGGGTGTGCGCTGCATGGCCGCAGGCATATTTGACGATCAACGCCGCCTGATTGCGGGCTTATCGGTCTCGGCACCGGCCGACCGACTTGAAGAATCCTGGGCGGAGCGCGTCAAAACCACAGCCGCGCAGATCTCAACCGCGTTGGGCCACCGGATTGCCTGATCCAGCCCAGCTCCCAACCATCAGATTGCGCGACGGGGTGGCCCACCGCGAGCCGCCGATTCACCCAACCACTTGCGCAAGCGTTCGGCATCGCCAATGCGCGAGTATTTACCCGCTGAATCAAGCAGCACCATGATCAACTTGCGGCCCGGCATTTGCGCCTGCATCACCAAACACCGACCGGCCTCGGTGATATACCCCGTTTTCTGCAGGCCTATTTCCCATTGCGCACTACTGACCAAGCGGTTGGTATTGTGAAACTGCACCATGCGCTTACCGACCGTCACCTGAGCTTCATGCGAGGTTGAGAATTCGCGCAGCAGCGGGTGCCGGTGGGCGTCTTTCACCAAAACCACCAAATCTTGAGCACTGGATTGATTCAAGCTTGACAAACCCGTGGGCTCAACATAGTGCGTATCACGCATGCCCAGCGCAACCGCCTTGCGGTTCATGGCCGACACAAAAGCCTCCAAACCGCCAGGATAATGGCGACCCAATGCATTGGCGGCCCTGTTTTCAGATGACATCAGCGCCAGATGCATCATTTCGCTGCGGGTAAGTTGGGTGCCAACCGCCAAACGTGATCGGCTGCCCTTTTCAGTATCAATATCATCTTGACTGATGGAAAGCACGTCGTCCAACGACTGATGCGCCTCGGCAATCACCAACCCCGTCATCAATTTCGTGATGGATGCAATCGGCAACACGGCCGACGGATTCTTGCTGAACAACACCTCATTGGTGTCTTGGTCGATCACCAATGCCACGCTGGACTTCAGTGCAAGTGGATTGGCGCCAGCGTGCAAACCCTGTATTTCACCAAAGCTGGCGCGCGCAGGCGCCCCGGCCACGACCGCCACCAAGCGCTGGGCATGATGGGTTTTTGTCGATGCATGTTTTTGGTGCAAACGGCTCTTTGCCACTGCGGCCGCGCCAGCCTTGTGCGCCGAAGTCTTGTGCTTGTTGGTTTTGGCCTGAACCGACCCACCCATGGCCAATGAGACACAAAGTCCTAGCAGCAATGAAGACAGTGACAGTTTCATGTAGGTCCAGACAAGTGAAAAATCAAGCACACCCAGAGTGTAGGCGACAGCATGAGAAAACCGCATCAGATCAGAAACTTAGGCGCGTTTTTTCAAGTGACTTCGGTCAGCCCTGGGCCGCTACCCGCTCAAGGTTGGAATGCAGCTTGTTAAGCGCCGCCAAGTAGGCCTTGGCCGACGCCACCACAATGTCCGGATCGGCACCTACGCCATTGACCACGCGGCCGCCATGTTGCAAGCGCACGGTCACCTCGCCTTGTGATTCTGTGCTGCCACTTGTGATGGCATTGACCGAATAAAGCACCAATTCAGCGCCACTTTGCACCTTGGACTCAATCGCCTTCAGACTGGCATCGACCGGGCCATTGCCATCGCTTTCAGCACTGTGCTCGGCCTCACCGGCGGAAAACACCACAGAAGCTTGAGGCCGTTCGCCGGTTTCGGAGTGCTGGCGCAAGGAAACCAGTCGGTAAAACTCGTTTTCACGCGAAACACTCTCGTCACCCGCCAGCGCAATGATGTCTTCATCGAATATCTCGCTTTTGCGATCCGCTAAATCCTTGAATCGGGCGAACGCGGCATTGATTTCGCCTTCGCTTTCAAGTTCGATGCCCAAGTCCTGCAGGCGCTGTTTGAAGGCATTGCGCCCAGACAATTTGCCCAGCACAATCTTGTTGGCACTCCACCCCACGTCTTCGGCCCTCATGATTTCGTAGGTGTCACGGGCCTTGAGCACGCCGTCCTGGTGGATGCCAGAGGCGTGTGCAAACGCATTTGCGCCGACGACTGCCTTGTTGGGTTGCACAACAAAGCCGGTAGTTTGGCTGACCATGCGTGACGCCGCCAGTATCTGCGTGGCGTCAATGCTCAAATCAAGGTTGAAATAGTCACGCCGAGTTTTGACCGCCATAACCACTTCTTCGAGCGAGCAATTGCCAGCGCGCTCACCGAGGCCATTGATCGTGCATTCGATCTGGCGTGCACCACCGATCATCACCCCAGCCAGTGAGTTGGCTACCGCCATACCTAGATCGTTGTGACAATGCACGGACCAAATCACCTTGTCCGAGTTTGGAATACGCTCGCGCAGAGTGCGGATGAAGTCACCATATAACTCCGGCACGGCGTAGCCCACAGTATCCGGAATATTCAGCGTGGTGGCCCCCTCCTTGATTACGGCCTCCAACACACGGCACAAAAAATCCGTGTCTGAGCGATACCCATCCTCAGGGCTGAACTCAATATCACCGCAGAGATTGCGGGCAAAGCGCACAGCCAGCTTGGCCTGCTCAAACACTTGGTCGGGTGTCATGCGCAGCTTCTTCTCCATGTGCAAGGCGCTGGTCGCAATGAAGGTGTGAATGCGCGAGCGCGCTGCGCCTGCCAACGCTTCAGCGGCGCGTGAGATATCACGGTCATTGGCACGCGCCAGCGAGCACACCGTAGCCTCTCTGATGTGGGTGGCAATGGCTTTGACGGCTTCAAAATCACCGTTGCTGGAAGCCGCAAAACCAGCTTCAATCACGTCCACGCGAAGGCGCTCAAGCTGGCGTGCAATGCGCAGTTTTTCGTCCTTGGTCATCGACGCACCAGGCGACTGCTCGCCGTCACGCAAGGTGGTGTCAAAAATAATGAGTTTGTCGGCCATAAGAATGTGTCCTCGTATGCGCTTAGGCGGTAGTTCGGTCAATGATCGGGGTGCTTTGGCTTGCAAGGGTTGCCGTCAACGAAGCGGCCAACAAGGGCACGCTGCATCGTTGCAGCCCCGACATCACTGCCTTCATTGACGCGGTGACAATATTGGCATCAATGCCCACGCCAAACAGGGTTCGAGTGTCGCCGATGCGAAGCTCAAGATAGGCCGCCGCACGGGCTTGTGCACCCATGCCAATGGCATGCTCGTGGAAGTCGAGCACATTGACGGCGCATCCGGTGACCCGCTGCAAACCGTCAACAAAAGCCGCCACTGGGCCGGCGCCTTCCCCTTGAACCCGCAAGACTTGGCCGCCGCAATTCAGCGTGGCAACCAAGCGCACACGACCGTCTGCCAATTCATCAATGTGCTGGTGCTCGATACCCGCACTGTTGTTGCCCAGCCGGTATTCATCCTCAAACAACGCCCAGATGTCAGCGGCATTCAACTCGCGACCCTGCATGTCCATGACCGCTTGCACCGACGACGAGAACTCAATCTGCAGGCGACGCGGCAATTCCAGACCGTATTCGGACTCGAGCAAATACGAGATACCGCCCTTGCCAGACTGACTGTTGACCCGAATAACCGCGTCATAACTGCGACCCAAGTCCTTGGGATCGATAGGCAAGTAAGGCATGTCCCAAATATCACCCTCGCGTCGGGCCGCAAATGCCTTTTTGATGGCGTCTTGGTGCGAGCCAGAAAACGAGGTGTAGACCAAATCACCAGCGTACGGGTGGCGCGGATGGACAGGCAATTGGTTGCAATGCTCCACAGTGCGCCTGATTTCATCGATCTGGCTGAAATCCAGCCCAGGGTTGACCCCTTGGGTGTACAGATTGAGCGCCATGTTCACCACGTCGACATTGCCGGTGCGTTCACCGTTTCCGAACAGGCAGCCTTCTATTCGGTCTGCCCCCGCCATCAACGCAAGCTCACCTGCTGCCGTGCCGGTGCCGCGGTCATTGTGCGGGTGGATGGACATCACGATGGCGTCCCGACGCTCAAGATGCCGATGCATCCACTCCACCATGTCGGCAAAAATGTTGGGCGTGCTGTGCTCCACCGTGGACGGCAGATTGATGATGCATTTGCCGAAATCGCCAAACTCAGCTGTCGGCTGCCAAACGGCTGTTACCGCATCCACAACCCGCTTGCTGAAGGCCAATTCAGTGCCAGAGAACATCTCGGGCGAATATTGAAAGGTCCACTTGGTTTCAGGCTGCTGCGCGGCCATTTGACGCACAAGCTTGGCGTAGGTGGTGGCCAACTCAACGATACCGTCTTCATCCAGCCCCAATACCACACGTCGCATCACCGGCGCCGTGGCGTTGTACAGGTGAACAATCGCCCTAGGTGCGCCGACCAAGGCCTCAAATGTGCGCGCGATCAAGTGATCACGCGCCTGGGTCAGCACTTGGATGGTCACATCGTCGGGAATCAAGTGTTGCTCGATCAACTGCCGCACAAAGTCAAAATCGGCCTGCGACGCTGACGGAAACCCAACTTCGATTTCCTTGAAACCAATGTGCACCAAGGCTTGAAACATACGCAATTTGCGCGCCGGATCCATCGGCTCGATCAGCGCTTGGTTGCCATCGCGCAAGTCCACGCTGCACCAGATCGGTGGTTTTTCCAGCACGGCGTCGGGCCAGGTGCGATCACGCAAGTGCACCGGTACAAAAGCGCGGTATTTTGAAGCAGGCTGGTCGAGCATGGGCATGAAAATCTCCTTTGTAGGGTAGGTGCAGCGCAGCTCGATTTGGATTTCGAAATCGGCGGTCACCAATGGAAACGGCCCGCTGCGTTGCGCTGGCGGGCCGTTGATCCGAAAACTTTGAAACGTGGATGCTCAGCGCGCCTGATTCACCTGTAGTAGCAGTAGTGCGGCAGTGGCTGAACGAAAATTCATGAAGGCGAATGTAGCACGGCGGGGCTCGAGAGTTCGCCTGTCGCAAGGCGAATATCAGCGATGCAAGCCACGCTCGTCGGGCTCGTCGGTCGACGTGGCGATGATGCTCACCGGCTTGCCCTTCACGCGCCGATAGATATACATGCCGTAGCCCGACAGGCCATAGATGATGAACACACCAAACAACATGCGCGGCACATGCAACTGGATGACTGCAATGCCCAATGCCACCGCCACCAAGGTGATGAACGGCACTGAGCGTTTGAATCCGATGTCCTTGAAGCTAAAAAACGGCACGTTGGTCACCATGGTCAGGCCCGAGAACAACGTGATCGCAAACGTGGTCCAGACCAGCCAAGGCGTGTCGCGCACGCCGTCCCGGAATCCAGCGTCATCCATGACATAAATAAAACCAGCAACGATTGCCGCCGCCGCCGGACTGGGCAAGCCCTGGAAGAAGCGCCGGTCAACCACGCCAATGTTGGTATTGAAGCGAGCCAGTCGGAGCGCAGCACAAGCGCAATACACAAAGGCCGCAGCCCAGCCTGGTTGGCCCAAACCCTTCAGTGCCCATTCGTAGACGATGAGGGCGGGCGCCGCGCCAAAGCTCACCATGTCCGACAAGCTGTCCATCTGCTCGCCAAAAGCACTTTGCGTATTGGTCATGCGCGCCACGCGCCCGTCGAGGCTGTCCAGCACCATGGCACAGAACACGCCGATCGCGGCGTTGTCAAATCGGCCATTCATGGCCATCACGATGGCATAAAAGCCGCCGAACAGCGCCGCCAGCGTAATCATGTTGGGCAGCATGTAAATGCCCTTGCGGCGTGGTCTTGGCGCCTGCTCCACAACGTCGGTGTCGTCGCCTGCTTCTGTGGGTTCATTCATGGGGCGGGAGCATACCGCAGGGCCTGCTTAGCGATAGCCGTCGAGATCGTTAGTCGGAACCCTCCGACAGCACCCGGCGTGCGGATCCGCACCGGGCGGTTCGAGAACGCTCACCCAGCCTGACAGCGCCTTCTATCCGGTTCTTGTCCATCGGCTCGCAGCATCGCTCCGCGCCTCCTCCCCACAATAGAACGCCCTCTTACAGAGGCGCTTCGATTTTCTGGCTGAGATCAACACGCCTCAGGGCTTGCACCTCCAAGAGTGCGCCCATGCTGGGCACACATGAAAAAAGCCGCCCTCGGCGGCCTTTTGCTTGCACAGGGCACGCGATCAATTGCGTGATTTGTCGACCAGCTTGTTGGCCTTGATCCAAGGCATCATCGCGCGCAGCTTTTCGCCAACCACTTCAATCTGGTGCTCTTCGGTCAGCCGACGACGTGAGATCAGGGTCGGCGCGCCGGCTTTGTTCTCAAGGATGAAGCTCTTGGCGTATTCGCCAGTCTGGATGTCCTTCAGGCACTGCTGCATGGCCTTCTTGGTTTCAGAGGTCACGATCTTCGGCCCGGTCACGTATTCACCGTACTCGGCGTTGTTCGAGATCGAGTAGTTCATGTTCGCGATGCCGCCTTCATAGATCAGGTCGACGATGAGCTTGAGCTCGTGAAGGCACTCGAAATAGGCCATTTCGGGAGCGTAACCAGCTTCAACCAAGGTCTCGAAACCTGCCTTGATCAGTTCGACGGTGCCGCCGCACAACACAGCTTGTTCACCGAACAAATCGGTTTCGGTCTCTTCACGGAAGTTCGTCTCAATGATGCCGGCCTTGCCGCCACCGTTGGCTGCCGCGTAGCTCAGGGCCAGATCCCGCGCCCGGCCCGTCTTGTCAGCGTGCACGGCGATCAAGTGAGGCACGCCACCCCCTTGGGTGTAGGTGTTGCGCACCGTGTGGCCAGGCGCCTTGGGCGCAACCATCCAAACATCGATGTCTTCGCGCGGCACAACTTGGCCGTAGTGAACGTTGAAGCCATGGGCGAAAGCCAGCGAAGCGCCAGCCTTCATGTTGGCGGCAACATCGGCGTTGTAGACGGCGGCGATCTGCTCGTCAGGCAGCAACATCATCACGACATCGGCGGTCTTCACTGCGTCAGCAATTTCGGCCACCGTCAAGCCAGCTTTTTCAGCCTTGGACCACGAAGCGCCACCTTTGCGCAGAGCAACCGTGACTTTGACGCCAGAGTCGTTCAGGTTTTGCGCGTGGGCGTGGCCCTGCGAGCCGTAACCGATGATCGTGACGTTCTTGCCCTTGATCAGGCTCAGATCCGCGTCTTTATCGTAAAAAACCTTCATGCTGTTCTCCAGGAAATAGGGGTTAGGTTGGGGCGGAAGGGCTGCAGGGGAATCTGTCAACGGGCCGCCCCAAGACAGTTATCCACCCCCGAAAGTTGCGCACTTTGGGGGCCGGCGCATTGGCCACTGCCGTGGCCCACGCCGCGATGTGAGTCAAATCTACACGCGCAAAATGCGCTCGCCGCGGCCAATGCCGCTGGTGCCAGTGCGCACCGTTTCAAGGATGGCTGTGCTGTCAATCGCCTCAATGAAAGCGTCAAGTTTGTCGGTGTCGCCCGTCAACTCGATGGTGTAACTCTTTTCAGTGACGTCGATGATGCGGCCCCGGAAGATATCGGCCATACGCTTCATCTCTTCACGCTCCTTGCCGACGGCCCGAACCTTGATCAACATGAGTTCACGCTGGGTATAGCTACCCTCAGTCAGGTCGACCACCTTCACCACTTCAATCAGGCGGTTCAAATGCTTGGTAATCTGTTCGATCACCTCGTCCGAGCCGGTGGTTACGATGGTCATGCGTGACAGCGAGGCGTCTTCGGTGGGCGCCACCGTCAGACTCTCAATGTTGTAACCACGGGCCGAAAACAAGGCCACCACGCGTGAGAGTGCGCCGGGCTCGTTTTCGAGCAGCACAGCAATGATGTGTTTCATGGGTTGCATCCTGGCGGGGTTCTTCAGTGGCGACAGCGGTAACCGTCGACCCTTGGACGCGCCTTGTCAGAAACGTTGAGTTGAATTGATCCGAAATGTTGGCAGCATTGCGTGACTGGTGGCAACCGTTGCGATAACGACGGTTGCCCAAGCCTCGCTCAGCTGGTTACAGGTCTTCGGATCCCAGCAGCATCTCGCTGATGCCCTTGCCTGCTTGCACCATGGGCCAGACGTTTTCAGTCGGGTCGGTGCGCACATCCAGAAAGACCGTGCGATCTTTGAGTCGGATGACTTCCCTCAGGGCGGGCTCTACCTCGGATGGCTTGTCGATCTTGATGCCCACGTGGCCGTAAGCCTCAGCGAGCTTCACAAAATCGGGTAGCGCATCCATGTAACTGTGCGAATAGCGGCCGCCGTAATCGATCTGTTGCCACTGCCGCACCATGCCCAGATACCGGTTGTTCAGCGAGATGATCTTGACCGGTGTCTGATATTGCAGACAG
>JAYWDK010000224.1:0-4901 GCA_043779845.1 Betaproteobacteria bacterium
CAGCACAGCTTGTTCCAGAGCTTGTTGATGTCGCTGGGGTCTTCGCCCAACAGCGCCGGGGCGATTTCTTTGGCGTGCGCAAACTGGCCCGGGCCGCCGGCGCGCTTGGCGTCGCTGAAGCCCAGACTGGTGTGACCGCCCGCCGTCTCAATCTCGGCAACCAGCATGGCGAGCTCGGTCATCGGCTTTTGCCGGCCGGTCAGCACCTTGGCAAAGGTGCTTGTCCATCATGGAGTCTTGTTCAGTTGCTTCGGGCGCGGGCTGATTCAATCCAGCTTGACGTCCGCCTTGGCCACCACGCCCGCCCAGTTTTTGCGCTCAACGCAAACCAACGCGATAGGTCGGCCGGCGATCGGGTGGACACCTCGGCGCCTTGGCCCACCAACTGCTCACGCACGGCGCGCAGGCAGATGACGCGCAGCAGCTCGGCTGAAATGCGCGCCAGCACCGCCGGCGGCAGGTCCTTGGGCGCCATCACGCCTTGCCAGGTGCCTGACTCAAAACCCGGCAGCGTCTCGGCGGTGGTGGACACGCTGGCCAGCAGCGCCACCCGGGTGGGCTTGGACACGGCCAGGATCTTGAGCCGCTTGGCTTGCACAAACGCCAGCGTGGCCAGCATGCCGTTCATCAGCGCCTGGCTCTGGCCAGCGATGGTGTCGTTGATGGCTTGCGAGCCGCCGGCTGGATTGGACACGATCAAGCGGATCGGCGTGCCGGACAGGTCGGCGCCCGCAGGTGCGGCGTATGCCGCTGCGGCCAGCGTCGCCAAAACGGCCATCAGGGCGCGGGGTATCCGAACCACACGGCGCTTGAAGTGTTCATTGGGCGAGTCTGCTTCCACGAAAATTGGGCGACAAGCGATTCACCGATCCAGCGCCGGGCACTTGGGATTGAAGATCCAGCCGGGTGAACATGGCCAGCGCCACGTCAAAGTGGTTGTTGGAATGCGAGCCCCAGGTCAGGCGCCAACGGCAGGTTTGCGCCACGCGCACGCTGCCGGCCATGGTCCAGAAGTGTGGAGCGGCCGGCGCAATATCAACCGATTGCAGCGACAACGCATGGCTGAGTTGCCGCAAGTCGGTGGCCACCATGTTGGTGGCTGCGGGCAGGCCGGTGGCGCGGCGGAACTCGGCCGTCACCTTGCGGCCCGAGAAGCCGTCCTCGGCGCCGCAGGGGTCGTCGGCCAGGCGCACCACCGCCTCAGGCGTTAGCGTGGCCTCGTGGCGCAAGCGCGACCAGGCGCTTTCGGCGCCGGGCTCACTGGCGTAGGGCAGGTTGGTTCTGGCCTTGTCGCCCACAAAAAACAGGTAACCCCGCATCTCGAGCGTGTCGATGGCGCGGGCGCTCACGTCGCGCGGGTCGCGGTGGTTGATACGGTTGCGCCTGCTGCGGCAAGCTGAACTGACGGCCAACGATCGCCGGGCTGCGTGCGGTGGATGAGACAGGCCATTTGCGCTGTCGAACACGATCCCGAAGGGTTCGCTCTTGTTGTCCTACAACCTCTCGGCTTGCCGGAGCACGCCACCGCTGCGGTACGGGCCGTATAAGAGTTTTCGGCTTGATCAAGCCCGTGCCCGTTTCATCGTCAACTTACCGAGGAAGCCGATATGAACTCATCCACCACGCTGCCGTCGAACACCGCATCTCCCGACGAAGACCTTGTCGAGCAGGCTCGTCCCGGCCACGGTATTCCGTCGCAAGACCCAAACCCCGCAGCACAAATTCCGCTAGAGCCCAAGGAAGCCGAGCGCGAGGCCAAGTCGGTGCTGGCGGGGGGCGGTGTGGTGGGCGGTGCGGCCCTAGGCGCCACCATCGGCGTGGTGGTGGCCGGCCCGGTGGGTGTGGTAGTCGGGGGCACGCTGGGTGCCGTTGCCGGCGCGCTGGGCGCCGCCGCCGTCGGCACCTTGATGAACCCGGGAGATTCGAGCAGCGCTGCCCCCGTGCCCGGGAACAGTACGCCTGCACTCGCACGCGCCCCGGGCGTCAACAACGAGGCTGAGCGGCGCTAGGAGCCTGTCGGGCTTGGGGTCGGGCCCGCGTTGATCCTGAAAATGGGCTCAGCCTAGGCGCAAAGCGCAGACATACCGTTGGGTATGGCGAGCATTTGCAACGACGGATCGGCCCATTTTCAGGGTCAACCCGAAGGGCCGGGGAGATTTTCGGCGCCTGGCGTCGTTGCCGACTCGTTGTGTGGCTGGGCCACACGCCTCGCCTGCGCCTCGCCTGCGCCTAGCCTGCGCCTAGCCCGGCACCGAAACTCTCCCCGGCGCGGGCCCGACCCCAAGCCCGACAGGCTCCTAGGCGCCTGTCGGGCTTGGGCCGCATCAAGTGGCCAGGCAACGCCGCAGTTCATTCGGGCAACACGCCAATCTCTTTGGTGATCTCGGCCCAGCGCGCCGACTCGCTGCGCAGGAAGGCTGCGACCTGAGCCACGCTCATGCTGCCGTCAACGATGGGGCCAATGGTGCCGATGCGGTCGGCGATCTCCTTGTCGGCCAGCAGCGCGTTGAGGTCGCGGTTGCACCGCTCGATGGCCACCGCAGGCGTGCCGGCCGGCGCCACCACGGCGAACCAGCCCACCATGTCAAAACCGGGCAGCTTCTCGGCCAGCGTGGGCACGTGATCCCCGCCCGCAAAACGCTTGGCCGCCGTGGTGGCCAGCACGCGCAGCCGGCCCCGGCGGGTTAGCGCGGCCGTCGACGCCAGATCGGCCACCATCGCGTCAACGTGGCCGCCGATCAGGTCTTGTGTGCCCACGCCCACGTTGGCATAGGGCACGAGGTTGGCGCTGGCCTGGGTGCGTGCGTTGAACCGCCGCGCGATCATGCCGCTGAAGGCGCGCGGCCCTCATTGCCCAGCGTGAACGTGCCCGGCGCCGCCTTGGCGCGCGCGACCAGGTCGTCGATGGACATCACCGGCGAGTCGGCCCGGACCAGCACCGCAAACGGGCTGCGCGCGATGAAGGCCACGGGCACAAAGTCCTTCGCCGGGTCATACGGCAGGGTTTTGAACAGCAGCGGGTTGGTGACCAGCGCGGCCGTGGTGGCCAAGTAAAACGTGAAGCCGTCGGCCGCCGCGCGCGCCGTCGCCTGCGCGCCCACGACGTTCTGGCCGCCGGGCTTGTTGTCGATCACCACGGCCTGGCCCCAGCGCTTGGTGAGCCGGTCGGCCAGCAGGCGCGCAACAACGTCCGGGCCCGAGCCCGGCGGCTGCGAGAGCACCCAGTTGACGGGCTTGTCGGGCCAGGCTTGCGCGCGCAGCATGGGTGCGGCCGCAGCGAGCACGCTGCCAGCCAGCGTCAGGGTGAAGTGGCGTCGTTGCATGGTTTGTCTCCGTCTTCGATCGAAAAGTTGTCAATCAACCAGCGCCGCGCGGCGCTCGACCAGCAAGGCGTCAAGCCCTGTTGCCGTCGCGGCCGTGCCGTAGACGCAGGGGTCAGGCCGCAACACGGCGGCATGGCAGGCGTGGCGCTGCATCCAGGTGGCAACCACCGCGTCGCGCTCGGTCTCTCGAAGGGGCTGGAGGTCGGCATCACCGTCGCGACTTGTGGCGTCGGGTTTTGCCGCATCACCCGGCGCCACCACCGTGAGACCGGCGGCATGGGCCGGCGCGACAAGCGCCGCATCGATCACCAGGCGCCAGCCGCTGCCGTGGCGCTGGTCCATCAGGCGGCCATCGGCCAGGCGGGGCTGCGGATACAGCGTGCCGCGGCCACTCCTGTCGTCCTGGGCCAGCAGGCCTGCCTCCAGGCGCGGTAGCACGTCTTGGCGCGGCGTGTCGCAGACGACGCCGCCGCAGTCGGTCAGCAACTGGGCGTCACGGGCCCTCGCTTTGGCAACATCACGCTCGCAGATGATGGCGCCGATGTGCTGTTGAGCAAGGCCTCTGCGGCGGCGCCGCGCATCTCGCCCTGGACCACCGCCGCCAGCTTCCACGACAGGTTGAGCACGTCGCGCAGGCCTTGGCACATGCCCTGGCCCAAAAACGGCGGCTGCATGTGCGCGGCGTCGCCGGCCACAAACACCCGACCGGCGCGCCAGCGATCGGCCACCAGGGCGTGGAAGCGGTCGCTTGACTGGCGCCACAGCACGCCCTCTTCAGGTGTTAGCAAGCGCGACAGCAGCGCCCAAGTGTCGGCGGGCGTGGCGGCCTGCAACGGGTCCTCACCGGGCTTGAGCGGTATCTCCCAGCGCCGGTGCTTGCCCGGGCCGATGACCATCGTGCAGGGGCGCTCGGGCTCGCAGAACTGCACGCTGGTCTTGGGCAGCCGGGCCAGGCCACGCTCGTTGACCCGCACGTCGACCACCAGCCAGGGCTCATCGAAGCCCAGATCCTCCAGCTCGATGCCGACTTGGCCGCGCACCGCGCTGGTGCCGCCGTCACAGGCGATCACCCAGCTGGCCCGCACGGTTGCGACCGTGCCGTCGTCGGCCTGGAGTGCCAGCGTTGCACTGCGGGCATCCGGTGACAGCGACGTCATCTCGGTGCCCAACGCCACGGCGACCTGGGGCAGCTGGGCCGCGCAGTCACGCAGCAGCGGCTCAACCGGCGGCTGCGTGAATACCAGCGGCGGCGTGTAGCCCTGCGGGTAAGGCGGGGCCAGCAGGGTCATGCGGCGGATCAGCTGGCCATCGGCGCCAAACCATTCAGACGGCGTGAAAGGCTCGGTGTGCTGCAACACCGCCTTGGCAATGCCCAGCTACTGCACCACGCGCATCACCTCGTGATCCAGCGCGATGGCGCGCGCCTCTGGTACACGCCCCGCAGCCGGTCGCAAACAAATACGCGCAACCCTGCCTGTCCCAGCAGCGCGGCGGCCACCGCCCCGGCAGGCCCGTAGCCGACGATGGCGACGTCGAAGCCGTCAGCCCCTCGCCCGTCGGGTACGTCGGTCGACCCCC
>JAYWDK010000225.1:0-13322 GCA_043779845.1 Betaproteobacteria bacterium
TCTGAAAACGCCACCTGGCCCACCGCATTGAACAACTCGGCCGCGCTCACCGGCTGGTCGCTGAACGCCACCCGCAGGCCGGGCTGGGTCATCATGCGCAGCGCAAAGTCAGGCATCACGTGCGGCGTGCCATCAGTGAGCACCAACACCAGGTCAGTGCCCACCACCGTGATCCTGGCCACCGCTGCTTTGGCGATGCTGAGCGTGATGACCCCGGTGTCCGCAATGGCGTGCACCACGGTCGTCGTTGAATTGGCCAATTGAAACGCCTTGCTGTGGCGCTGTTGCGTTGTCTTGCGGGTCTGGCCGGGCGCAGCACGGCGGCTGCCCGGCCGGAGGGTCGGCAATCTGAGCAATTTCGGCGATTCCGGGGCCAGGCTAAAGCGCGATGAAAGAGTGAAACGCCCTGCAAACGCTGGCGCGGGCTTGCGCGCTGGTAACCTGCTTGCCCGCGTTGTGCAACCCGGCTGGCGCCCCGCGCAGCCCACAAAAATCGGACCGTCAATCCCATGTTCACTGGCATTGTTCAAGGCGTGGCCCAAGTGGCCCGCCTCACTGACCGCCCCGGCCTGCGCAGCTTCGAGCTGGCTTTTGCGCCGGGCTTCGACGCTGGCCTGGAGATTGGCGCCAGCGTGGCCTGTGATGGCGTGTGCCTCACCGTCACCACGCTGCCCGCCCCCGGGCGCGCCATCTTCGACGTGATGCAGCAAAGCCTGGCCCTGACCACGCTGGGCACGCTGGTCGTGGGCAGTCGCATCAACGTGGAACGCGCCGCGCGTGACGGCGCCGAGATTGGCGGCCACCCGATCAGCGGCCACGTGGATTGCCTGGCTCACTTGCTGGAGTTGCACCAGCCCGAAAACAACTGGGTGCTGCGAATTGGCGTGCCCGCCAGCCACATGCGCTACGTGTTTGCCAAGGGCTACATCGCCATCAACGGCGCCAGCCTGACGGTGGCCGAGGCCAACCGCCAGGCGCGCTGGTTTGAGGTGTGGTTGATCCCCGAAACCCTGCGCATGACCACCTTTGGCGACAAGCGCGTAGGCGACGCGCTGAACATCGAGATCGAGCGCGGCACGCAAGTGGTGGTCGATACGCTGCGCGAAGCGCTGGACGAGCGCCTGGGGCCCTTGCTGCCCGCGCTGGAGGCCTTGCTGGCGGCGCAAGGGGGCTCGGTGGACGAACTGGGCGCGGGGCTGGCATTGCGCCTTGATTGAAGGCCTGGCGTGGTTCAGCGCCTGTTCATGTTGTGGGTTGAAATGGCCTCTTGAGGCCTGGAACCGTTGTCGAGCCCATCGGTGCCGACGCACACGCTCGGGGCCCGCGACACACACCATGCTGGTTTCATCGCGCACGCTGCGACGCCTGGCGCTGGGTTTGTTGGCCTTTGCGCGGTGAAGCGCGCGCAGGTTATTTACTGGCGATTTGATGGGGGCTTGACGGGCCTGGGCTGAATCGCGTGTGCGTTTGAGTGTGGTTGCGCGAGTGCCGGTGCGAGTGTGGGTGGGGTTGCGGGTGCGTGCGCTGGCTTGGCGTGCCAGCACTTCAGCATCGCGGCGGCCGGCACCCGGCGGGGGCTCACGCTGGGGCGGTCGTCGCTGCGCGCCGACTGCACTCGAATGCTCGGGCCGGGGTCGCGCGGCAGAACTCACTTCGCGCCCTGCGGGCGCTGCGTTCAAACAACCGCCGCGAGTTTGATCACGAAGCGCGCTTCGCGCGCCGACCCCGGCCCTGCGCGTCTCGCCGCCCCAGAGATCGCCCCCACCGGGTGCCAACCACCGCGAGCGCGATGGTTGGTGGCGTGCTGGGTTGGTTTGAAGTCAAGGCCCTATTGCAATGCGATGTTGGCCAAGTTGCGGCCGCTTCAATGACGCGCTGCGGCGGGCGCTGACGCGGCTTTGCCGCGCTAGACGAAGCAGACCCATGGCCTGCCTACCCAGCAAAGCACGTATGCTCAAGCAGCGCGCCAATCTCAGCGCGCTGGGCAAAAGACGCATCACAAGGTCTGCCAAAAATCCCCGCTCAAGCACCACTTGACGGGCGAATTCAACAGGGAGGGCCTGTGCCATCAATCAATCCACACCCACGCGGCAACGTCGCGCATTCAGGCTGGGCGCGGGCTTGCCTGTATCGCGTACGGGCGTTTCATTTCAAAAATGCCATTGCATCGCAGTTCAGACGGGTGCCGGTGGGGTTGGAATGACTCGATATTTCGACAGCAAAAATAGACTTAAATAACTACCGGCGGAGATTTTTGTCTACTGGTGGATATTTTGATTTAGTCCTATATAATGTTAGGTCTCAGAGAAACACACCGTGTCAGACGACCGAATCAAACTTCACGACTCGCTAAAGACCGAGTTGCTTAAACGGCAACTTTCGAATTCAGTTGAATTCGACAAGGCAATACTAACCAACTCCTCCGCTGGGCTTGTTCTGTCCTTAGCGTTTCTAAAGGATTTCATCTCAATTGCGAAAGCTGACCACGCATGGACTTTGTATACCTCTTGGGTAATGTTCCTGTTCGCTGTAATTTCGACTCTCGCATCATTTGTTACCAGTCAACTAGGGATAGGCAAGCAACTCGATATAAACGAAAGATACTACATCAAGCAGGAAGAGTCGGCAGCGGATGAGCGAAACAGAATTGCTGACATAACGAACTTTCTTAGCTATGCATCTGGATTACTTTTCATATTGGCACTAGTGTTGAGTGCCGCATTCGTGTCAATAAACATCGGAAAGAGTAATACTATGAGCAACGAGCAACGTCGAATCACAGAAGGCGCACCTGTGCCAAATCTACAGCGCGTTCCGCAAGAGCACATCGCACGCGGCGCACCGATACCGGGTGTACAAAAGGTGCCACTAAGCCAACCTGCTCAAGTTCCGGCACCCGCTTCCGCGCCGCAACCTAACTCATCTAGTAGTCAAGTCAAAGCAGCGAGTCAGGGCGGGTAACCTGAGGCCAACAGGTCGCTCAACCGGCCACTTTGCGGCGCACCGGGTTTGCCTTTCATTTCATTCTCGGGCAAACCCGGCGCACTGCAAAGTGCCGGTTAGCTTCGACCTTAAACCTCAGAATCCACCAACATGCGCGATCAGCGATTTCTATTCAAGACGCACTACGGCGTCAGCCGGGCGCTAGACATCGGCATAGACAAGTACAAAGCAGCCTCACCGCTGTCATATGCAGTCAGCGACGCGGCGTCGATCAGAGATCTACTCGTCTCCACTTTCGGATTCCCTGAGTCCGAGGTCACTCTCCTAACCAACGAAGCCGCCACGAGGCAGGCCGTTCTCAGGGCTTTTCTACGATTTGCGAATGACGACGTTGGCCTCGATGATCGACTTGTTGTCTACTTCGCAGGGCATGGACACACGCGAACAGGAAGCCGAGGTGAGATTGGATTCCTTGTCCCGCACGATGCGGACATGACAGACTTTTCAACATTCATCCGTTGGGATGAACTGACCCGAAACGCTGACCTTATCCGCGCAAAGCATGTTCTGTTCATCATGGACGCTTGCTACGGTGGCTTAGCGCTTGTACGCACGACGGCCGCGGGAAGTACCAGATTCCTCAAGGACATGATGCTTCGTACCTCGCGGCAAGTTCTGACCGCAGGAAAGGCAGACGAAGTTGTTTCAGATTCTGGCGGCCCCATTCCAAACCACTCGGTTTTTACTGGCCACTTGATCGAAGCGCTTCAGGGAAAGGCGGCGACATCAGACGGAGTGCTGACTGCCAGCGCAGTCATGTCGTATGTGTACGCAAAGGTCGCCAGCGACAAGAACTCCCATCAAACCCCACACTACGGTCATATCGACGGCGACGGCGACATGGTGCTTCTTGCCCCAGTCCTCAGCGATCTCGAAGAGAGCAACACCAAAGACATTGATCGTCTCGTCTCAGTACCGTTTGCCGACCCCTCGGTTGAATTTGACGGAACGGATGCAAAGGTCAGCAGGGTTAAGGCCTTGCTCGCAAGCGAGTCCGGCGCCATAGGGTTACACGATATGCTCAGTTCGGAAGTCAGGCGCTTCCTAGCCGTTACGACAGAAGATGCGTTTGCGCCCTCTGGCCAGTTCACCCAAGCGGAGTTCATATCGCGCCTTGAGCGCTATGAAGCTGCAGCACAAGATATCTCAATTCTTCTGGCATGCGTGTCCCAATGGGGGCGTCCTTCCCATCTCGCAACGCTTCAAAAATGCATTGCACGCTCAAGTGATCGGTTGGAATCTACAGGCGGGCTTACGGTTTGGTTGGCGCTTCGGTGGTATCCGCTTTTGATGCAACTCTACTGTGGTGGCGTTGCTGCGATCGACGCAAGACGATTCGACTCATTGGCAGCAATTTTCGGAACCGCGCTCCCAAGCTCTGACTATCAGAAATCGTCAGATACCTTTGTCGAGGCGGCATCGATTGCTGTGCTGGAACTGAACAGAACAAACGTACTGAAGCAGATTCCCGGCCATGAACGCAACTACACGCCCCTGAGTGACTATCTACTCAAGATTCTTCAGCCCAAACTTGACGACGCCCTCTTTCTAGGTAAGAACTACGAGGCGGCTTTCGACACTTTTGAGGTGTACTTTGCCCTGTGCGCCGCCGACGCTCGGCTCGTCAACGGCCAAGATGCTTGGGGACCTATTGGAAGATTTGGGTGGAAACGAGGCCGCGACAACTCACCGCTTGAACGTGTCTTAAAGGAGGCGAACGCGCAGCAGAGCGAATGGCCGCCGTTAAAGGCCGGCCTGTTTGGTGGTGATCTCGAGCGCTTCAAGAAGGTGGCCGAGCAGTTCACGCAAATAATAAGTCGGCTAAATTGGTACTGAGGTCTAACGATTGAGGATTGATCCGGCGAAGCCGCAATCTGATTCGTTCGTTGGACAAGCCCAACCCGCGCATCGGTTTTTTTGCGGGCACGTGCCGTCGCGGCGCCAGCATTGGTCGGCCGGCGCATCGCTTGGCCGGGCGTGGCGGCAAGGGTGCCGGACATCGTCACAGAAGCTGCCGAAACCGACCACGAAAAATATTTGACACGCCATTTGTAGTGGAGCGTTTGATTTCCAAAATTGACGAAATCAGGCACTTACGTCACTTTGGTGTCGAACTCGGGCGAACGGGTGACAAATCACAAGGCGCTCTTGATCGCCTGTAGTTGGTGCTTGCTTGAAATACGGCATTGCCGTATGCTGCGTTGGTGAGAACAGTCGCCGAAACACCAATCTTCCAGCGCTACGCAGCGGACATCTGGATCGACAGTGAGCGGGTCGAGTTCATCAACTGGATTGCACTCAATCCAGAGGCGGGCGATGTCATCAAAGGCAGTGGTGGCTGTCGCAAAGTTCGATGGGCGGCCTCCGGCCGCGGCAAGAGCGGTGGTGCTCGGGTCATCTACTTCAACGCCACCGAGCAAACAATTTGGCTGCTCATCGTCTATACGAAAGGCAAGTTCGACAACTTGCCAACATCGTTCCTCGCGGAACTGAAGCAGGGAGTTGAAGATGCCATCTGAAGTCAATAAATTCCAGCAAGACCTTCTCGAATCTGTCAGGCAAATGCGTGCTGGCAAGACGGCACGCCTGACCAAAGTCAGCCTGCCTGCTGCGGCCGAAGCGCGCGCTCAGGTTGGTCTGTCCCAAATAGAGTTTGCGAGCCTGCTGGGTGTGTCCGCGCGTACGCTGCAAGACTGGGAGCAGGGTCGGCGTCAGCCAACGGGTGCCGCCAAGACATTGCTGCAAGTTGCCGTCTCCCATCCCGAAGTACTGCGCGCCCTGCGCGGGTAGCGGCAAGCCCTCAGGTAAAGCCGCAATTTGCGCTTCACCTCGAACGTTGGCTGGCACATGAACCCCGGAGCCTTGCTGGCGGAGCAAGGGCGATTGATGGACGATCTGGGCGCGGGGCTGGCTTTGCCCTCTTGTTTGAAAGCCTGGCTCGTCTAGCGTGGGCCTTTGCCCTTGGGCACAACACGCTGGCCGGCCGGTCAGGCCACCAAGGCGTCCACAGGCACGCCCAGCGCGCTGGACAGTTTTTTGAGCGTGGCGGCCGTGCCCGCACGTTTGCCGCTCTCGATCTGGCTCAGGTAGGGCTTGCTCAGGCCAGCGATGTCGGCCAGCGCCTGCAAGGTCTGGCCGCGATGCTCGCGCCAGGCCTTGACGGGGTGAGCGCCGTCGATCCCGGCTTGCACCACGGCATGCGGGATCCGAAACCCGTCGTCTTCGCGGTCAAATCGCTCAAGATCGGCGATGTCTTGGGCGCTGCGGATGCGCTGCCAAAGCTCGATGGGCACCACGGCAAACGCTGGCTTGCCATCGTGCTCGATGATCTGAATTCGGTTCATTCGTAGACCTTTCCTGTAGGAACCAGTGCTTCGCCTGCGTCGCGGGGGGTCTCGATCAAGTGCTTGGTTGCCAGGTTAGCGTGGTGCTAACTGCGCCGCCAGTCTGAAAAACCTGGGCATCGTCAACCACCCATCGCCCGCAGTGCATGATTCGGCGCGCGCAGCCCCGACGGCCTCAACCATTTTGACGAGCAAACCCCCCGGGGGCGCCAAGCAGAGGATTTCGATTGAACAAAGCAAGCCGACAACACAGCAAACTCAGCCAATGGCGCAACTTGCTGCCGCGCCTTCGCCAGCTTGGCCCGGGCCTGATCACCGGCGCCGCCGACGATGACCCCAGCGGCATTGCCACCTACTCGCAGGCGGGCGCGCAGTTTGGCTACTCGATGCTGTGGACGATGGTGTTCACGCTGCCCTTGATGGTGGCGATCCAGCTGGTCAGCGCGCGCATCGGTTTCGTCACCCGGCAAGGCCTGGCGGCCAACATCAAGACCAGTTTTCCGCGCTGGGTGTTGATCGCCGTGGTGGGCTTGCTGTTGGTGGCCAATACGCTGAACCTGGCCGCCGACATTGCGGCCATGGCCGAGGCCTTGCGCTTGCTGGTGGGTGGATCGGCCCATGTGTACGCCGTGAGCTTTGGCCTGCTGTGCCTGGTGCTGCAAGTGTTTTTGCCCTACCGCAGCTATGTGCGCTGGCTGAAATGGCTGACGCTGGCGCTGCTGGCTTACGTGGCAGTGGTGTTCACGCTGCACCTGGACTGGTGGCAAGTGGCCAGGGCGGTGGTGCATCCCCATCTGGTGCTGGGCCATGAGGTGTTGTTGATGGTGGTGGCGGTGTTTGGCACCACCATCAGCCCCTACCTGTTTTTTTGGCAGGCGGCCCAGGAGATGGAGGACACGGCGCCCACGCCCACTCCCACCCATGCCAACCCCAGCGCCAGCGCCGGCGCGAGCCCCGCCGCGCCGCCCACGGCCCATGCCGTGCGCCGCCACCTGCGGCGCATCAAGGTGGACACCGTGATCGGCATGGGTTTTTCCAACCTGATTGCGTTTTTCATCATCCTCAGCACGGCGGCCACGCTGCACGCGGCGGGCGTGACCAACATCCAGACCTCGGCGCAAGCGGCCGAGGCCCTGCGGCCGCTGGCCGGCGACCTCACGTTTTTGCTGTTCAGCCTGGGCATCATCGGCACCGGTTTGCTGGCCGTGCCGGTGCTGGCGGGCTCGGCGGCCTACGCCGTGGCCGAGGCGGCGGGCTGGCATGGCAGCCTGAGCCTGCGGCTGGACAAGGGCGAGGGCCGGGGCTTTTACGCGGTGATCGCGGTGGCCACGGTGGGCGGCGTGCTGCTGTGTTTTTCAAGCATGGACCCGGTCAAGCAGCTGTTCTGGTCGGCGGTGCTCAATGGCGTGATCGCCGTGCCCATCATGGTGGTGATGATGTTGCTGGCCAGCCGGCGCGCCACCATGGGCGAGCACGTCATCGGCAGCGGCTTGCGCTGGCTGGGCTGGCTGGCCACGGCGGTGATGGCGCTCACGGTGCTGGCGCTGTTCTTGACGAGCTTCTGACGCGCCGCACAAGCAAAAATTAACCCCATGAAACCCCTCAAACACCTTGGTTTCCACCTGCGCATTCGCCCGCGCCTGAGCGTGGCTGTGGCCGTGGGCGTGGCTGCTGCGTTGCTGCTGCCGGGCGCTCATTCAGGGGTCACGCGCTGCCTGCTGGGCTGGAACGTGGCGGTGTGGCTTTATCTGGTGCTGGTGGGCTGGATGATGTGGCGGGCCGATCACGTGTTGCTGCGCCGCGTGGCCGTGGTGCAAGCCGAAGGCGCGGCCACCGTGCTGGGCATGGTGATCCTGGCGGCCGGCGCCAGCCTGGTGGGCATCGTGATGGAGCTGTCGACGGCCAAGCTGCCCGGCGCGCCGCACGCGGTCTCGCACGTGGTATTTGCGCTGTCCACCGTGACGGCGGCGTGGCTGCTGTTGCCCACCATGTTTGCGCTCACCTACGCCAGCCTGTTTTGCCGCGAGGCCCCAGGCCACGGCCTGGTGTTTCCGCCCGGCGACGCCCACTTCAGGCCCGACTACTTTGACTTTTTGTACTTCGCGTTCACGATCGCCGTGGCCTCGCAAACAGCCGACGTGAGCATCACCTCGCAGCCCATGCGGCGCCTGGTGCTGCTGCAAAGCGTGCTGTCGTTTGGCTTCAACACAGCCATCCTGGCCTTCACGATCAACATCGCGGCCAGCTTGTTTTAGCGCGGGTTTGGCGCTGAGCTTCGGCCGGTGCCTGGCCTGGCAAAGCCGCTCGCCCCAAAGCTGCCGCGTGCGGGGGCGGAGGCCGGGCCGTAGTCCGCGCTGCTTGCGGCGGGCTGTGCTCGCTTTCTGCATTGCGCCGGGTATTCGCCCCGGCGGGCGCCTAACTTTCTTTTCGGGCCGAAAAGAAAGTCAGCAAAGAAAAGGGCCTGCAAAACAGTTTCTATGGCGTTGCCCTCGACCCCTTCGGGCACGGTGTTGTGGACTCGCCTGCCTGCGCAGGCTCAGACATTCGGCGTCTTTCAAGGTCAGTGATAACTCCATCGGTACGCGTCCAAGACGGCCTGCGCATGGCCTCGGTTTGCGGCTTGGGCTTGCTTGCGATAGTGGATTGAGGTGACGATCTTCAACCCGCACCGTGCTGTAGCCCAGAGCAACCGCCTTGGACGCCCAGCAGCCAGATCCCGACTCGGTGGTGACAGGCGCCGAATGTCTGAGCCTGCACGCAGGCGAGTCCAGAGCACCGTGCCCGAAGCGGTCAAGAGCAAACCCATAGAAACTGGGGTTCGGGCCCTTTTCTTTGCTGACTTTCTTTTCGGCCCGACGAAAAGAAAGTCAGTCGCCAGCCGGGGCGACCCCCGGCGCAATGCAGCAAGCGAGCACAGCCCGCGCCAAGCGAGAAAAACCCCTTCATCCAGCACCCTACGCAGCAGTTCACCCAATCCGAAATTCGGCAATTCGCCAATTCGGCAATCGAAAAACGCAAGACCGCGTGGTCCATCAGCCCGCACACTGGTGCCCCCAGCCCCCAGGAGCGCCCATGCCCCACCCCGCCGTGCAAATGGCCACCGACGGCCCCGTCGCCACCATCACCCTGTGGCGCCCGCACTGCCGCAATGCCGTGGACGGCCCCACTGCCCTGGCCTTGCGCGCTGCGTTCGAGGCCTTTGAAGCGGACAACACGCTCAGCGTGGCGGTGTTCACCGGCGGTGGTGGCCAGTTTTGCGCGGGGGCTGATCTGGCCGCCGTGGCCGACCCGGCCCTGAGCAACAAAGTCACTTCAGACGGCCAGGGGCCCGGCCCCATGGGCCCGACGCGAATGAACTTCAGCAAGCCTGTGATCGCGGCCATTGAGGGTTATGCCGTGGCCGGCGGGTTGGAGCTGGCGCTGATGTGTGATTTGCGCGTGGCCGCCCGCAGCGCGGTGTTTGGCGTGTTTTGCCGGCGCTGGGGCGTGCCGCTGATCGACGGCGGCACGGTGCGCTTGCCGCGCGTTGTGGGCCAGGCGCGCGCGCTCGACATGATCCTGACCGGCCGCCCGGTGGCCGCCGACGAGGCCCTGACGATCGGCCTGGTGAACCGCATCACTGACGATGGCCAAGCCCTGGCCGAGGCGCTGGTATTGGCGCACCAGATTGCCACGCACCCCCAAGCCTGCCTGCGCGCCGACCGCGCCTCGGCGCTGGCGCAATGGGACTGGCCACTGGCCCAGGCGCTTCAAAACGAAGGCGCCGGTGGCTACGCCGCGCTGCAGGCCGAGGGCTTGGCCGGCGCGGCACGTTTTGCCGCCGGCGCGGGCCGGCACGGCGCGGCCACGGGCTCGGCTGGCTGAGTGGGGGCGAATAAGGCCGGCCTCCCCGCCCCCAACAACTCAGCCCCTCACCAGCTCACTTCGCGGTCGGGCGTGGAGCCGATCTTGTGGATCGACAGGTCGGCGCCTTCGTACTCTTCTTCGGCCGACAGGCGCAAGCCCATCACGCGCTTGAGCACGCCGTACACCACCCAACCGCCTAAAAACGCCCAGCCCACCCCCATCAGCGTGCCAATCACTTGCGCACCCATCGTGACCCCGCCCAGCCCACCCAGGCTTTTGGCGCCAAAAATGCCGCAAGCCAGGCCGCCCCAGGCGCCGCACAAGCCGTGCAGTGGCCACACGCCCAGCACGTCGTCGATCTTCCATTTGTTTTGAGTCAGGGTGAACAGGCGCACAAAGATGGCGCCTGCCACACAGCCCACCACCAGCGCGCCAATCGGGTGCATCACGTCCGAGCCCGCGCACACGGCCACCAAACCGGCCAGCGGGCCGTTGTAGACAAAGCCCGGGTCGTTTTTGCCCATCAGCATGGCCACCAGCGTGCCGCCCACCATGGCCATCAGCGAATTGACCGCCACCAGCCCGCTGATGTTGTTGATGGTTTGCGCGCTCATCACGTTGAAGCCAAACCAGCCCACGGTGAGCACCCAGGCGCCCAGCGCCAAAAACGGGATACTTGAAGGCGGGTGCGCACTGATGGCGCCGTCCTTGCGGTAGCGGTTGGCGCGCGCGCCCAGCAGCAGCACGGCGGCCAGGCCGATCCAGCCGCCCACCGCGTGCACCACCACGCTGCCCGCAAAATCATGAAACTCGGCGCCGGTGGTCGCCTTGATCCAGGCCTGGATGCCAAACTTCTGGTTCCAGGTCACGCCCTCGAACATCGGGTAGACAAAACCCACCAGCACCGCCGTGGCGATGAGTTGTGGGCCAAAGCGGGCCCGCTCGGCAATGCCGCCCGACACGATGGCGGGGATGGCCGCAGCAAAGGTCAGCAAGAAGAAAAACTTCACCAGCTCATAGCCGTTTTTGGCCGCCAGCGCCTCGGCGCCGGTAAAAAAGCTCACGCCATAAGCCACCGTGTAGCCGACAAAAAAGTAGGCGATGGTGGACACCGAAAAATCCACCAATATCTTGACCAGGGCGTTGACCTGGTTCTTTTTGCGCACGGTGCCCAGCTCCAGGAACGCAAAGCCTGCGTGCATGGCCAGCACCATGATGGCGCCCAACAAAATGAACAAGGCGTCGGTGCCTTGCTTGACTTGATCCATGACTGATGTCTCCTCGATGGTTTGATGCCGCATTGGGGCAAAACGCACCAGAGCAGGCCAAAAGCGCACCAATGTAAGCAATTTTTGCGCCCAGTCTGGTGCGTTGCCAGGCACCAAACCCGGTCGATTTGCCTTGATCTGATGGCCGGGTCGCCACGTTTTTGTGCGCAAAGCACTGTCTTGGTGCTTTGCGTTGAGGCAACAAGCGGGGCCACCGGCAGCCCATAAACTGCCGCGCCATGGCTGAACCCTTCAAGAACCTGATCAACGCAGCGGTGATGCAAAAACATCGGCTACCACTTGTGCCGGGGCCACCCGGCATTCGACCAACCCGCGTTTGAACAAGCGGCGCTGGCCGGGCTGGACAAGCTGGAGCTCAAGGCCCGCGTGATGCAGGTGGCGCACGCGCTGGTGGCCACCTTGCCCGCCGATGTGGGCCTGGCCTGTGACTGGCTGGAAGCCAGCCTGGGCGGCCTGCGCACCAGCGACGCCGGGCTGGCCGGCTGGGCCATCTGGCCATCTGGCCACTGACCGAGGCCGTGGCGCTGTTGGCGGCCGAGCACGAACCCGCGCGCGGCTTGGTGGCGCTGCACGCCATTACCCAGCGCCTGACGGCTGAATTTGCCATCCGGCCGTTCTTGATCAATCACCCCTAGGAGCCTGTCGGGCTTGGGGCCGGGCCCGAGTACGACACCATGTTGCCGATCTTGATTTCGGTGTCGGACGCACCGGTGTCGTACTTCTTCTGCGCCAAGGTGGCGGCGGGCAACAAGGCGGCCAAAGCCAGCACGATGGCGGCGCGGCGGGATTCAAAAAAGCAGCAAAAAACTTCTGGCCTGAACAGGCGGTGGATGGATGGACAAACCCGCAGCGTGACGCGGGATCACTGCGATGGTAGGCAGCGCCGCAGCGCGCCAACATCGTCGAATCGGACGATTGAGAGCCCACCGGGTGCCGCCTAGAGTGCGCCGCAGGAGACCCGCATGGCCCTGCACAGCGCTGCCCCAGATCACGAACCCCATCGCGCACCCCATCGCGCCCCACCCCGCCTGCCCGACCACATCACCCGCCGGCTGCGGCTGCCTGTGATTGCCGCGCCCATGCTCAATGTGTCTGGCGTTGACCTGGTGGTGGCCGCCTGCCGCAACGGCGTGATTGGCGCGTTTCCCACGGCCAATGCACGCAGCACGGCGCAGCTGGATCAATGGCTTACCGAGATCGCAGCAAGGCTGTTTGCCGCCCCCGAAGAAGCCGCGCCCTGCTGCCCCAACCTGATCATGCGGTCGCCCCGGATGGTGGACGATTTGGCCTGCCTGGTGGCGCACCGGGTTGAAATGGTGATCACCAGCGTGGGTTCGCCCGCGCCCGCCGTGGCCGCGTTGCACGGCGTGGGCTGCCTGGTGCTGGCCGACGTGGCCACGCTGAAGCATGCGCGCCAGGCCCTCGAAGCCGGCGCCGATGGCCTGGTTTTGCTAACCGCCGGTGCGGGCGGCCAAACCGGCTGGCTCAACCCCTTTGCGTTTGTGCGCGCGCTGCGCGCCGAGTACGACGGCCCGCTGGTACTGGCCGGTGGCGTGAGCGACGGCGTGGCCTTGCGTGCGGCCCAGGTGCTGGGCTGCGACCTGGCCAGCATGGGCACACGGTTCATCGCCACCCGTGAAAGCCTGGCAGTGGATGACTACCGGCAGATGCTGGTGGAGGCCAGCCTGGACGACGTGCTGCTGACCCGCGCCTTCACGGGCCTGCCCACCAGCATGCTGCTGCCCGCCATCCGCCGCGCCGGACTCGATCCAACACGACTGGACGAACAAGTGAGCCCCGCCAGCGCGGCGCAGATGTTTGGCGGCGCCGCGCATCAAGC
>JAYWDK010000226.1:0-13298 GCA_043779845.1 Betaproteobacteria bacterium
CGCGAGGTGCTGGCGCTGGCCGGCGCCACGCTGGCCGAGGTGGACGTGGTGGCGTTCACGCGCGGCCCGGGGCTGGCGGGCGCGCTGCTGGTGGGCGCGGGCGTGGCCTGCGCGCTGGCGGCGGCGCTGGGCAAGCCCACGCTGGGCATCCACCACCTTGAGGGCCATTTACTCTCACCCTTCATGTCGGCCGATGCGCCTGAATTTCCGTTTGTGGCGCTGCTGGTGTCGGGTGGCCATACGCAGCTGATGCGGGTGGACGGGGTGGGGCGCTACAGCCTGCTGGGTGAGTCCATCGACGACGCCGCCGGCGAGGCTTTTGACAAATCGGCCAAGCTGCTGGGCCTGGGCTACCCGGGCGGGCCGGCCTTGTCGAAGCTGGCCACCCTGGGCCGGCCCGAGGCTTTTGCGCTGCCTCGCCCGCTGCTGCACAGCGGCAACCTGAACTTCTCGTTTGCCGGGCTCAAGACGGCGGTGATGACACAACACCGCAAGCTGGGCCCCGCGCCCACGCCCGAGCAATTGGCTGACTTGGCCGCCAGCACGCAGGCGGCCATCGTCGAGGTGCTGGTCAAAAAATCTGGGTTTGCGCTCAAGGCCACCGGGTTGAACCGGCTGGTGGTGTCGGGCGGCGTGGGCGCCAACGCCGAGTTGCGCCGCCAACTGAACGAGCAAGCGCTGCGCCGGGGCTGGCGCGTGCACTACCCCGAGCTGGATTTGTGCACCGACAACGGCGCCATGATCGCGCTGGCTGCGGCCATGCGCCTGCAAAGCGGCGCGTCACAAGCCAGCTTCAATTACGCGTTTGACGTGCGGCCGCGCTGGCCTTTGGACCAGATCGACAGTTGATGTTGAAATGACTGGCCGGGCCGCTGATTTCGCAGCGGCTTTTTTTTGGAAAATTTGTCAGATGAAGCTTTGCAGTAAACAACGACGTCGCCTGGTCTTGGCCGGTTTGGCCAGTGTTTGTGGGAGTGCGGCGTCGGTAAGTGGGGCGCAATCCAGTGCCGCTGATGTGGCAAAAGCAGTGGCAAAAGCAGCGGCAACGCCCACCGGCCACAGCGCCATCCGCCTGGCCATGATCGAAGGTTTGTCCGGCCCGTTTGCCAACGCCGGTGAGGCCGTGTGGCGCAACCTGCTATGGGCGGTGGAGCGCGTGAACGCGCGCGGCGGCGTGCGCCTGCCTGGTGGCGCGCGGCCGCTGGAGTTGCAGCGTTTTGACAGCAAGGGCACGGCTGACGAGGCCTTGTCGGTATTGCGCAGTGCCTTGGACCAGCACATCGGCTTTGTGCTGCAGGGCAACAGCTCGGCGATTGCCGGCGCGTTGATCGACGCGCTGAACAAGCACAACGATCGCGAGCGTCAAAACCGCGCCTTGTTCTTGAACTACTCGGCGGTAGAACCGGCGCTGACCAACGAGCGCTGCAGCTTCTGGCACTTCAGGTTTGACGCGCACGCTGACATGCGCCTGGCTGCGTTGATGGACGTGCTCAAAGACGACCGCAGCCTGAAAAAGGTTTACCTGATCGGCCAGGACTACAGCTTTGGCCAGCAGGTGGTGAAGCAGGCACGCGCCATGATCACGGCGCGCCGGCCCGATATTGAGATCGTGGGCGACGAGCTGCACGCGATGGGCCGCATCAAGGATTTTTTGCCGTATGCGACAAAAATTCGGGCCAGCGGGGCGCAAGCGGTGATCACCGGCAACTGGGGCAACGACCTGACGCTGCTGGTCAAGGCGGTGCGCGACATCGGTTTGCCCATGAAGTTCTACACCTTCTACGGCAACGCGCTGGGCGTGCCGCAAGCCTTGGGCGAGGCGGGCGTGGGCTCGGTGCTGGCGGTGGCCGAGTGGCATCCCAACGTGGGCAACAAAGCCTCGGACGCGATGGTGGCGGGCTTCAGGCAGCGCTTCCCTGATCCGCAGCACGACTACCTGCATGCGCGCATGCAGGCCATGATCGAGCTGCTGGTGCAGGCCATCGAGCGCGCCAAAACCACCGACGCGGTGGCGGTGGCCCACGCGATGGAGGGCTTGAGGCTGGACACCAAATCGCTGGGCGGTGTGCACGAAGGCGTGATGCGCGCGACCGACCACCAGTTTCAGCAGCCGCTCTACGTGAGCGTTATGGGCAAAGCCGGCGCGCCTGGTATCACGCACGAGGTGGAGGGCTCGGGCTATGGCTTCCGCACGCTGCGGCGCTTTGACGCCCAACAGGTGGTGCTGCCCACGGGCTGCAAAATGATCCGCCCCGACTGACCATCACCCCCCCCCATGCGAGCCCCCATGCGCGACGTTATCTCCCGGTTGCCCGGCAGCAAGATCCGTGAAGTGGCCAATGCCGGCCTGGGCCGCACCGATGTGCTGGCCTTCTGGTTTGGTGAATCCGACGAGTTGACGCCCGACGCGGTGCGCCAAGCGGCCATCGACTCACTGGCGCGCGGTGAAACCTTTTATAGCCACAACCTGGGGCTGGCCGAGTTGCGCGAGGCGCTGCGGGTTTATGTCGCGGGCGTGCATGGCGACCCGGGGCCCGACCGCATCGCGGTCACCTCGTCGGGCGTGACCGCGCTGATGACCGCCATGCAGTTGCTGGTGGACGCTGGCGACGAAGTGGTGGTGGTCGTGCCGGTGTGGCCCAACCTGCCCGCGCAGCCGGCGATTTTGGGCGCACGGGTCACCCGGGTTTCACTGGCGCCTGACGCCACCGGCGCGTGGCGGCTGGACTTGCTACAGCTGCTGGCCGCCGTCACGCCGCAAACAAGGGTGCTGCTGCTCAACGCGCCCAACAACCCCACCGGTTGGGCGCTGACCCAGGGCGAGCAGCAGATCTTGCTTGAGCATTGCCGCAAGACCGGCACCTGGATCGTGGCCGACGAGGTTTACGACCGGGTGTGGTTCGAATCCGATGCCCCCGAGACGCCTGCGGCGTCATCCCCCGAGGGGGGCGTGGCCCGCCTTGGGGCGGCCTGGCGCCGGATCGGCGCTGCCGCGCCCAGCTTCCTGGACATCAGCACGCCCGACGACCGCCTGGTGGTGGTGGGCAGTTTCTCCAAGAGTTTTTTGATGACCGGCTGGCGCTTGGGTTGGCTGGTTTTGCCCGCAGGCCACCTGGACACGGTGGGCAAGCTGATCGAGTTCAACAGCTCTTGCGCGCCGGTTTTTGTGCAGCGTGGTGGCTTGGCCGCTTTGGCCATGGCCGATGAATTTGTGCCGCAGTTGGTGGCGCGTCTGAAAGCTGGCCGCGATGCGCTGTGCCCGCTGCTGGCCGCCCTGCCCGGCGTGCAGCTGGCCACGCCCCTGGGCGGCATGTATGCCTTTTTTCGGGCGCCCGGCACCGAGGATTCGCTCGCTTTTGCCAAAAGCCTGGTGGCCGAGCAGGGCCTGGGCCTGGCGCCGGGCGCGGCTTTTGGCGACGAGGGCGAAGGTTGGCTGCGCTGGTGCTTTGCGTCACGGGACACGGCCCGCTTGGTTGCGGGCGTGGCCAGACTGCGGTTGGCCCTGCGGCTATAATCCACGGGTTGTGCGATAGCGTCTAGCGCACATCCTGGGCACGGCACGGGTTGGTTTCACCTGTGACCGCAAGTCAAAACCGGAAACCGCCGCTGAAGAATCACCGCAAGGGCAAAGACGTGCCACAAGGGATTTTCGGCGCCAGGCGGCTTCCATCATCAAATGGAAACACCATGGCAATCGACAAAACCATCCGCGCCGAGATCGTCTCGGGCAACGCCCGTGCCGTCAACGACACCGGCTCTCCTGAAGTGCAAGTGGCCCTGCTGACCGCTCGTATCAACGACCTGACGCCGCACTTCAAGCTGCACCTGAAAGATCACCACGGCCGCCGTGGCCTGCTGCGCATGGTCAGCCGCCGCCGCAAGCTGCTGGACTACCTGAAGGGCAATACGCCCGAGCGTTACGTGGCCATCATTGCCAAGCTGGGCCTGCGCAAGTAATTGCCGCCTATGTTGTATCGCTGCAAATAAGCTGAGAGCCTGTCTGGACGCCCAGTACAGGCTCTTTGTTTTTTTGCGATTGTTGTGGAGTAGGGCGAACGTCGGCGCTGCTGTGTCATTCCATCGAAGCCTGGCCTGTGCTGTCACCGGGCCGCACCGGGTAAAACCGGGTTTCATTGGAATGGCATCCCGCCAAAGCCGCACCAAACTCCCGGTTTTATTCATGGCGCCACCGCAAGCGCGCCTTGTGACATCTAGTCATCCAACGGAGACGCTGCAATGAGTCTGTTCAACAAAGTTACCAAGACCTTCCAATGGGGCCAGCATTCGGTCCGCATGGAAACCGGCGAGATCGCTCGCCAGTCCTCCGGCGCCGTGCTGGTTGATATCGAAGGCACCGTGGTGCTGGCCACCGTGGTGGCACGCACCGAAGCCAAAACCGGGCAGGATTTTTTCCCGCTGACGGTGGATTACCTTGAAAAAACCTACGCCGCCGGCCGCATCCCGGGCAGTTTTTTCAAGCGTGAAGGCCGCCCTAGCGAGCTGGAAACACTCACCAGCCGCCTGATCGATCGCCCGATCCGCCCGCTGTTCCCCGAAGGCTTCTTCAATGAAGTTCAGGTGGTTGTTCACGTGCTGAGCCTGAACCCCGAAGTGCAGGCCGACATCGCCGCCTTGATCGCCTCCAGCGCCGCGCTGTCGGTGTCGGGCATTCCGTTCAACGGACCCATTGGCGCCGCCCGCGTGGGCTATGTCAACGGCGCTTACGTGCTGAACCCCGGCAAGGCCGATCTGGTCAACAGCAAGATGGACCTGATCGTGGCCGGCACCGAAGCCGCCGTGCTGATGGTCGAGTCCGAAGCCGACCAGCTGAGCGAAGAAATCATGCTGGGCGGCGTGGTGTTTGGCCACGAGCAGGGCAACATCGCCATCAACGCGATCCATGAATTGGTGCGTGATGCTGGCAAGCCAGTGTGGGAATGGGCGGCGCCGGCCAAGTACGAAGCCTTCATCGCCCAGGTCAACGCGCTGGCCACTGAGCCGCTCAAAGCCGCTTACCAGATCCGCAGCAAGCAAGCCCGCACGCAGGCTTGCCGCACGGTCACCAGCAACGTCATGGCCGCGCTCAAGGCCGATGGCCTGACGTTTGACAAGGTTGCAGTTGAAGGCTTGCTGTTCGACATCGAAGCCGGCATCGTGCGCAGCCAGATCCTGTCGGGCGAGCCCCGCATCGACGGCCGCGACACCCGCACCGTGCGCCCGATCGAGATCCGCACTGGCGTGCTGCCACGCACCCACGGCTCGGCGCTGTTCACGCGCGGCGAGACGCAAGCGCTGGTCATCGCCACCTTGGGCACCGACCGTGACGCGCAGCGCATCGACGCGCTGGCCGGCGATTACGAAGACCGTTTCATGATGCACTACAACATGCCTCCCTTTGCCACTGGCGAAACCGGCCGTGTTGGCAGCCCGAAACGCCGCGAAATCGGCCACGGCCGCCTGGCCAAGCGCGCGTTGATCGCAGCACTGCCAAGCAAAGAGGATTTCCCCTACACCATCCGTGTGGTCAGCGAGATCACCGAGTCCAACGGCTCGTCGTCGATGGCATCGGTGTGCGGCGGCTGTCTGGCCTTGATGGACGCTGGCGTGCCCATGAAGGCTCACGTGGCCGGCATCGCCATGGGCCTGATCAAGGACGGCGCACGTTTTGCGGTGCTGACCGACATCCTGGGTGACGAAGATCATCTGGGCGACATGGACTTCAAGGTGGCGGGCACCACGGCCGGCATCACCGCGCTGCAGATGGACATCAAGATCCAGGGCATCACCAAAGAGATCATGCAAGTGGCACTGGCGCAAGCCAAAGAAGCCCGTTTGCACATCCTCGGCTGCATGCAGTCGTCGGTGGGCGAGGCCAAGACCGAGGTGTCTGAATTTGCGCCGCGTCTGTACACCATGAAGATCAACCCGGAAAAAATCCGGGACGTGATCGGCAAGGGCGGCTCGATGATCCGCGCGCTGACCGAAGAAACCGGCTGCACGATCGACATCGGCGAAGACGGCACCATCACCATCGCCTCGACCGACAGCGACAAGGCCGAGCACGCCAAGCGCCGCATCACCGAGATCACGGCCGAAGCCGAAATTGGCAAGGTCTACGAAGGCGCGATCACCAAGATTCTCGACTTCGGCGCGCTGGTCAACATCCTGCCGGGCAAAGACGGCTTGCTGCACATCAGCCAGATCGCCCACCAGCGGGTTGAGAACGTCACCGACTTCCTGAAAGAAGGCCAGATCGTCAAGGTCAAGGTCATGGAAACCGACGAGAAGGGCCGCATCAAGCTGTCGATGAAGGCTTTGATCGAGCGCCCTGAAGGCATGGAAGAAGAGCGCACCGAGCGCCCACGCCGTGAGTACAACGACCGTGGCCCCCGTGGCAATGACCGCAATGACCGTGGTGATCGCCCGCCGCGCCGTGAGCGCAGCGATGCGCCTGCTTTTGTGCCGGTCAACGCGCCGGTCGCCGACGCGCCTGCAGCATCGGCGCCTGCGGCTGACGCGTCGGCGCACGACGCGCCGCCGTCCAGCCAGGGCTGATCAACGCTAACCCGCAACCGGAGCGAAGTCTCATGCGTGCCATCACCATCACCAGCTTTGGCGGCCCCGACGTCTTGGTTGAGGCCGTGCGGCCTGACCCCATTCCTGCGGCCGGCGAGTTGCTGGTGGCGGTCACCGCGTCGGGCATCAACCGGCCCGACGTATTGCAGCGCAAGGGTGCTTATGCGCCCCCGCCCGGCGCGTCGGACCTGCCCGGACTGGAGATCGCTGGCACGGTGGTGGGTGGGGACGCCGCTGAGCTGGCTGCGGCCGACTTCAAGCTCGGTGACCGGGTTTGCGCGCTGGTGGCGGGCGGGGGTTATGCCTCGCTGTGCGCCGCGCCCATCGCGCAGTGTTTGCCGGTGCCGGCGGGCTTGAGCGACATCGAAGCAGCCAGTCTGCCCGAGACGTTTTTCACTGTCTGGTCCAACGTCTTTGACCGCGGTCGCTTGCAGGCCGGTGAAACCCTGTTGGTGCAGGGCGGATCCAGCGGCATTGGCGTGACCGCCATCCAATTGGCCAAGGCGATGGGCGCACGCGTCATCGTCACGGCGGGCAGCGACGAAAAAGTCGCCGCCTGCGTGGCCTTGGGTGCCGATGTTGGCATCAACTACAAGACCCACGACTTCGTGGTGGAGGTCAAGGCCGCCACCCAGGGGCGCGGGGCGGATGTGGTGCTCGACATGGTGGCTGGCGACTACGTGGCACGCGAGGTGATGTGCCTGGCCGACGACGGCCGCATCGTCATCATTGCGGTGCAGGGCGGTGTGCAAAGTGGCTTCAACGCGGGCGAGTTGTTGCGCCGGCGTTTGTTGATCACCGGCTCAACCTTGCGCCCGCGCCCGGTGGCTTTCAAGGCGGCTATTGCGGCCGCGTTGTTGCGGCAGGTTTGGCCGTTGATTGCCGCCGGCCAGGTCAAGCCCGTGATCAATCGGGTGTTCCCGGCGGCGTTGGCCGCCCAGGCACATGCGCTGATGGAATCAAGCCAGCACGTTGGCAAGATTGTGCTCGACTGGACTGTTTGAGGTGAACGACATGGCAACACAGGCAACGACACGACGCAAGCTCGTGGTGGGCAACTGGAAGATGAACGGCAACCACAGCGCCAACGCCGAGTTGCTTTCGGGCATCACGGCCGCGCGGCCGTTTGGTTGCGACGTGGCGGTGTGCGTGCCGTTCCCGTATTTGTCTGAAACCGCAGTGGCTCTGGCGGGCAGTCATGTGCGCTCGGGCGCGCAAGACTGCTCGGCGCATGAGCAGGGCGCTTACACCGGCGAGGTGTCGGCGGCCATGCTGCTTGAGTTTGGTTGCCGCTATGTCATCGTGGGCCACAGCGAGCGCCGCCAGTTTCACGCCGAGTCCGACCAGTTGGTTGCGGACAAAGCCAAGGCGGCGTTGGCGCGCGGCCTAACGCCCATCGTGTGCGTGGGTGAAACCTTGGCCCAGCGTGAAGCCGGTGATACCGAAGCCGTGGTCAAGCGCCAGTTGTCGGCCGTGATCCATACGCTGGCGCACTGCGCTGGTGAAATGGTGGTGGCCTACGAGCCGGTTTGGGCCATTGGCACCGGCAAGGTGGCCACGCCCGAGCAGGCGCAAGCGGTGCATGCGCTGTTGCGCGCGCAACTGAAGGCCGCCACGGCGCACGCTGACGACATGAAGATTTTGTACGGTGGCAGCATGAAACCCGACAACGCGGTGGTCTTGCTGTCCCAACCCGATATCGACGGTGGCTTGATCGGTGGCGCCAGTTTGAAGGCCGCTGACTTTGTCGCCATTTGCCGCGCTGCGGGCTGATTGCCCGCACGGCAAAACCTGATTTTTTTGGAGAACAAGCGAAATGCAGATTTGGACAAACCTGGTGCTGGTGGTGCAGTTGGTGGCCGCCCTCACCATGATCGGCTTGGTGCTGGTACAGCATGGCAAAGGTGCTGACATGGGCGCGTCATTTGGCAGCGGCGCTTCGGGTAGCTTGTTTGGCGCCACCGGCAGTGCCAACTTTTTGTCGCGATTCACGGCGGTGTGCGCGGCGGTGTTTTTTGTCTGCACCTTGACGCTGGCTTATTTGTCCAACAGCGTTTCGGCGCGTGCGCCCACCAGCGGCGGCAGCGTGCTTGATCGCGCGGTCACGCCGGCGGCGCCGGCCAGCCTGGGTGGCTTGATCCCCAGCGGTGCTGGCGCCGGCGTGGCGCCCGCTGCGGCACCGGTTGCAGCAACTGCCTCAGCGGTGGGTGCAATCCCCAGCAAGTGAGTTGAAGCGCGTGGCATGGCAAGGTGCGCCATGCCTTGCTGTGCACTGCGGTGAACTGTCGCGCAAGGGCGTCATCTGGCGTCAAACCGAGGTGTCAGTACCCGCACAAACCCGAAGAATCGTGAAACTTTCGGGTTAGAATTGAAGGCTGTTCAGCGAGCAAATCCTCACGCAAGCTGAGCTGTAGTTGGGTTGTTTTTTGCATCTCCGCCGTCGTGGTGAAATTGGTAGACACGCTATCTTGAGGGGGTAGTGGCGAAAGCTGTGCGAGTTCGAGTCTCGCCGACGGCACCAGGTTTTTTAGCAAGTCAGGTTCCTGAGCGGGGTCTGGTTTGCGCGCCCTCTGGCCCAGTTGCCAGCAGGTAGTACGGATCAAGAGCGGCGCGCTCTGCTGGCAGTATTCAAGCTGCAAGCGGCGCGCCATTTTTTTGCCTGGATGTGTTGGCAGTTTTGTCGCGCATCCCACAACACCGCCGACGCCCAGCATGGACCTGCAACAGTACCTCCCTGTCATCTTGTTCATCCTGGTAGGTTTGGGTGTAGGCGTCGCGCCGCAAGTTCTGGGTTATCTGCTCGGGCCACAGCGCCCTGATGCGGCCAAGAACAGTCCGTATGAATGCGGCTTCGAGGCCTTCGAGGATGCGCGCATCAAATTTGACGTGCGCTATTACCTCGTCGCCATTCTCTTCATCTTGTTCGACCTCGAAATCGCCTTCCTGTTTCCGTGGGCGGTGTCACTGCGTGACATCGGCGCGTCAGGTTTCTGGGCGATGATGATTTTTCTGACCATCCTCGTGGTCGGGTTCATCTACGAGTGGAAGAAGGGCGCGCTCGACTGGGAATGACGGTGTTTTATCGGTTGGCGCGCAAAAAAGTACACGAGGATCATCATGGGCATTGAAGGCGTACTGAAAGAAGGCTTCGTCACCACCTCGGTCGACAAGCTGATCAACTGGTCCAAGACCGGTTCTTTGTGGCCAATGACATTTGGCTTGGCCTGCTGCGCCGTCGAGATGATGCATGCAGGCGCGGCGCGTTACGACATCGACCGTTTCGGTATGTTGTTTCGGCCCAGCCCCCGGCAAAGCGATTTGATGATTGTTGCCGGCACGCTGTGCAACAAGATGGCGCCAGCGCTGCGCAAGGTGTATGACCAAATGGCCGAGCCACGCTGGGTGTTGAGCATGGGTTCTTGCGCCAACGGCGGTGGTTATTACCACTACAGTTACTCGGTGGTGCGTGGTTGTGACCGCATCGTGCCGGTAGATGTGTATGTGCCGGGCTGCCCGCCAACGGCTGAAGCGTTGCTCTACGGCATCCTGCAACTGCAGGCCAAGATTCGCCGCGAAAACACCATCGCCCGGGCCTGACGGTTATGACGCAACGTTTAGACAATCTGCAAGCGGCGCTGCAAGCCGCGCTGGGCGACAAAATCAAGGTTTTCAAGCGCGAGCGCGGCGAGATCACCATCACGGTTTCTGCCGCCGATTACCTGGCGGCGGCAAAAACCCTGCGAGATCACAGTACGCTGAAGTTTGAGCAGCTGATGGATTTGTGTGGTCTCGATTACAGCAGCTGGAAAGACCAGCCCTGGGACGGCCCACGTTACTGCGTGGTGTCCCATTTGTTGTCGGTCAGCCTCAATTGGCGCGTGCGCCTGAAGGTGTTTGCGCCCGATGATGAGGTGCCCGTGGTGGCGTCGCTGACCGATGTTTGGTCGGGTGCCAACTGGTTTGAGCGCGAAGCCTTCGACATGATTGGCGTGATTTTTGAGGGGCACTCTGATTTGCGCCGAATTCTCACCGACTACGGTTTTATCGGTCACCCGCTGCGCAAGGATTTTCCGGTGTCGGGTCATGTTGAGATGCGCTACGACGCCGACAAAAAGCGCGTGATTTATCAGCCGGTGACCATTGAGCCGCGTGAAATCACGCCGCGCATCATCCGCGAAGACAATTACGGTGGTCTGCACTGATATGGCCGAAATCAAGAATTACACGTTGAACTTTTGCTGCGGCCGCCCGCTTTGCGGGCTTAACTTCGCTTGCGCGAAGTTAGCCTTCGCTGAAATTGAGCGCATCGTTTGCGTGGCAGGCTGAATCGCATATGGCAGAAATCAAGAACTACACGCTCAATTTTAGCCGCGGCCGCCCGCTGCGCGGGCTTAACTTCGCTGGCGCGAAGTTAGCCTTCGCTGAAATTGAGCGCATCGTTTGCGTGGCAGGCTGAATCGCATATGGCAGAAATCAAGAACTACACGCTCAATTTTGGCCCCCAGCATCCGGCAGCGCACGGCGTGCTGCGATTGGTGCTGGAGTTGGATGGTGAAGTTATTCAACGCGCCGATCCGCACATTGGCCTGTTGCACCGCGCCACTGAAAAACTCGCCGAAAGCAAGACGTATATTCAATCCTTGCCTTACATGGACCGGCTTGATTACGTGTCCATGATGTGCAACGAGCACGCTTATTGCCTGGCTATTGAAAAGCTGATGGGCATTGAGGTGCCCGAGCGTGCGATGTACATCCGCGTGATGTTCTCCGAAATCACGCGATTGCTGAATCATCTGATGTGGCTGGGCGCGCATGGCCTGGACTGCGGCTCGATGAATATTTTCATCTACTGTTTCCGCGAGCGCGAAGACTTGCTGGACATGTACGAGGCGGTGTCAGGCGCGCGCATGCACGCGGCCTATTTCCGCCCAGGTGGCGTGTACCGTGATCTGCCCGACAGCATGGCGCAGTACAAAGTCAGCAAGATCAAGAACGAGCGCGCGATCAAGGCGCTCAATCAAAACCGGTCGGGTACCTTGCTTGATTTTGTCGATGACTTCACGCGGCGATTTCCGGGCTTGGTTGACGAGTATGAAACCCTGCTTACCGACAACCGCATCTGGAAGCAGCGCACCGTCGGCATTGGTGTTGTCACGCCAGAGCGTGCCCTGAACCTGGGTTTCAGTGGGCCGATGCTGCGGGGTTCGGGCATTGCCTGGGATCTGCGCAAAAACCAGCCTTACGACGTTTACGACAAGATGGATTTTGATATCCCCTTGGGTGTTAACGGCGATACCTATGACCGGTATCTGGTGCGCGTTGAAGAAATGCGGCAATCCAATCGCATCATTCAGCAGTGCTCGGCTTGGCTGCGTGCCAATCCCGGCCCGGTGATCACCGACAACCACAAAGTGGCGCCGCCCTCACGCGTGGGCATGAAGAGCAATATGGAGGAGTTGATCCACCACTTTAAACTCTTCACAGAAGGCTTCCATGTGCCCGAGGGTGAGGCCTATGCCGCCGTTGAGCACCCCAAGGGTGAATTTGGTATTTACCTGGCCAGTGATGGTGCCAACAAACCTTATCGCCTGAAGATTCGGGCGCCCGGATTCCCGCATTTGGCGGCGCTGGATGAAATGGCGCGCGGCCACATGATTGCTGACGCGGTGGCCATCATCGGCACCATGGATATCGTGTTTGGCGAGATTGATCGATGACCCAAAATACCCGCACCGTTGTGCCCGAAGCAGCACTGTCAGCCGCCACGCTTTTGCGCTTTGCGCGCGAGGTGGCCAAGTTCCCAGCGGATCAAAAGCAGTCGGCCGTGATGGCTTGCCTGGCGATCGTGCAACAAGAGCTTGGCTCCGTGTCTACCGAATCCGAGGCGGCGATTGCGGTTTATTTGGGCATGGCACCCATCGCGGTGCGCGAGGTCACCACCTTCTACAACATGTACAACCAGCAGCCGGTTGGGCGATTCAAGCTCAACGTCTGCACCAACCTGCCATGCCAGTTGCGCGATGGCCAGCAAGCGCTGGTTCATCTGTGCCACAAGTTGGGCGTGGAGGCGGGTGGCACCACAGCCGACGGCCTGTTTACCGTGCAGCAAAGCGAATGCCTGGGCGCTTGCGCCGACGCACCGGTGATGCTGGTCAATGACCGGCAAATGCTCAGCTTTATGGGCAACGACCGCATCGACGAGTTGGTCGACACTTTGAAGGGGCAGGCCCAATGAGCGCCGCCACCATGCAACTCCCCGACTTGTCGAAATTCCATGCCAAGGGCATGGAAACCTGCTTCCATGATCGTCACATGGGTGCCCAGATTCTTGCTGGTTTGGATGGCAGCAATTGGGGCCTGAAAGACTACGAGGCCCGGGGCGGTTACCAGGCGTTGCGCAAGATTCTTGCCGCTGACGCGGGCATGACGCCCGATCAGGTGGTGGCCGATGTCAAGGCCTCGGGCTTGCGGGGCCGTGGTGGTGCGGGTTTCCCAACCGGCCTGAAGTGGAGCTTCATGCCGCGCGCCTTGCCGGTGCAAAAGTACCTGGTGTGCAACAGCGACGAGGGTGAGCCGGGCACGTGCAAGGACCGCGACATCCTGGCCTACAACCCGCACATCGTCATCGAGGGCATGATCATCGCGGCCTACGCGATGGGCATCTCGGTGGGCTACAACTACATCCACGGCGAGATATTCGAGGTCTACAAACGCTTCGAGCA
>JAYWDK010000227.1:0-13295 GCA_043779845.1 Betaproteobacteria bacterium
CAGCAGCAAAAATGCCAGCGCCAGCCCCACCCGCCAGCGGTACTGCCACAGGTAGGGCAGCAGTTTGCCCAGGGTTTGCCAATCGGTGCGGGCAGCGCCAGGGCTTGGCGGAACGGGCAGGGTGGTGCTGGGGGCAGATCGGCGCATGCGGCGGGGGCAGTCGAAAAACAACGGGGGCGGGCCGATTGGACCGGCTTGCTGCGGGGGCCGCAGCCAACAGCCGATTGAAAACCCGCATGAAAGAATGGGCTTGACCCACGTAACCCAGGTGATGCCGATGACCGACGCCACAAGCCCCAGCCCCCGGCAGACTTTGACAGGACCGCTGAGTTTGCCCGATGGCAGTGAGCTGGTGCTGCGGGTGATGCCGCTGCCGGCCGATGTGAACGGCAATGGCGACATCTTTGGCGGCTGGTTGATGGCGCAAGTCGACCTGGCCGGCGCGGTGCTGCCGTCGCGGGTGGCCAAGGGCCGCATCGCCACCGTGGCGGTGAACGAATTCGTCTTCAAACAACCCGTGTCGGTGGGCGACTTGGTGAGCTTTTACGCGCGCATCACCAAGGTGGGCAACACGTCCATCACGGTGCACGTGGAGGTGTTTGCCGAGCGCAACCCGGCCAACCTGCAGGTGGTCAAGGTGACCGAGGCCAACCTCACGTACGTGGCGATTGACGGCCAAGGCAAGCCTAGGCCGATCCCCAAGGATTGAACCGGGCCGGCGCCGATGGGGCAATGCGCGGCGAATCGCCAGAAAACACGCGGCGTGGGTTACGCCACCGCGCGCGCCTTGCGCAGCAGGCCGTCGATGGCCAGCACGTAACCATCGATGCCAAAGCCCACCACGATGCCCGCAGCCGCCGGCGAGATGTACGAGTGGTGGCGAAAACTTTCACGCGCGTGCACGTTGCTGATGTGCACCTCGATCACCGGCACGCCGCTGCCCTTGATGGCGTCATGCAGGGCCACGCTGGTGTGGGTGTAGGCGCCGGCGTTGAACACCACGCCCGCCAATTTGCCCGCGCGGTGCAGGGCGCCGGCCTCGTGAATCCAGTCGATCAGCAGGCCCTCGTGGTTGCTCTGCCGGCAGTCCACCTCGGCGCCACGCTCCAGCGCCGCCGCGCGGCACAGCGCCTCAACATCCGCGAGGGTGGTGTGGCCATACACGGTCGGCTCTCGATGGCCCAGCAGGTTGAGATTGGGGCCGTTGAGCACAAGAATTTGGGCGTTGGTCATGGCGTGGCGAGGGTTTTTAGGCGCATGCGATTGGGCAAGGGAGTCGAGCGGCGCAGCACGTCCTCGCCCAGCCACTCGGCGGACGCTCGGGCGCGCCGTGCCACCAGCGGCAAGGGCATTTGTTGGCAGTCGTCGTTGAAGACTTCAAAGCTGTAGTCGCTGCGGTAGCCCAGCGCGGCCAGACGCGTCACCAGATCGGCCACTGCCCCAGGGCCTGCGGCCGGTTGGTGGCGTATTCGATGAACTCGATGCCGTCCAAGCCCAGCGGATTGGGCACCTCGCCAATGGCTTCGCGGTCGAATGGGATGTCGATGGTCATTCCGGTGTCCTGAAAGGCTGAGCTTTTAGTTTACGGGGTGACCCGTTCAGCTCAAGGTTCAGCACTCCGGCACCCGCCCGAGCCGGCCCTGGCCGGGCCGGAGTGGCGCTTCAGCCCCGCTGGGTCAGTGCAGCACCAGCAGCGGCAGCCGGCTCTTGGCCAGAACCTGCTTGGTGTGCGAGCCGAACAAAAACTCGCCAAGCGCGCCTCGGCCGTGGGTCATCATCACGATCATGTCGCAGCCGGAGTCTTCGGCCTGGTCGATGATGGCGCGATCCACCGCGTCAGTGCGCGCGTGCAGGCCCGAAAAGGCCACACCGGCTTCGGTGGCCATCAACTCAAAGCGCGTGAGGATGCTGCGCGCATGGGTGTCGGTGCGCTCGATGTGGTGCCCTGTGGCTGCCGCGTAGGCCGGAATTTGCGTGCCAATGTTGGGCAAGGGCGCGTCGGGCTCCACCACAAAGCCAGCGATGGCGGCGTTCAATTGGCGCGCCAAGTCAATGCTGGCCTGCATGGCGCGCTCACTCAGCGCGCTGCCATCGACGGGAACAAAAAGCTTGCGGAACATGGTGGGTTTCTCGGTGTGTTGATGGGCTCACTTTAGGGCGACCGATCGCCCGCCAGCGTTGACCCGGATCAAGCAAATGCTGCCGTGCGACCACTGAGGAATCGCCATCAAAACCGGGCGCTCAAGGCGCCCGAAAAATGAAAACCGGGCGCTCAAGGCGCCCGGAGAAAGCGGGTTCACGAACCCGCCTTGGCTTGGTAAACGCTCAGTCGTTGGCGTAGATATTCACGTCCTTGGTCTCACGCACAAACAGCATGCCGATCACGAAGCAAACCGCCGCAATCGTGATGGGGTACCACAAGCCGTAATACATGTTGCCGTTCTGCGCCACCATCGCAAAGGTGATGGATGGCAGCAAGCCACCAAACCAGCCGTTGCCGATGTGGTACGGCAGGCTCATCGAGGTGTAGCGGATGCGCGTGGGGAACAGCTCCACCAACATCGCCGCAATCGGGCCATAGACCATGGTGACGTACAGCACCAGGATGCTCAGCAAGCCCACGATGGTCCACCACTGGCCGCTCATGAAGCCGATCGGCTTGGCCTTTGCGGGGTAGCCGGCGGCCTTCAAGGATTCACTCACGTCCTTCTTGAAGGTGCCAATCGACTTGGTCGAGGCCTCGTCAAACTTGTGGCCCCCCGGCAGGGTGACAGCCGTGGGCGGAAGGATTTCCTTGTCGCCGATCTTGACCACGGTGGGTGAACCTGCCGGCGCCGCCTCGTTGGAGTAGCTGGCCGAGTTTTGCGTCAGTGCGCGTTTGGCAATGTCGCAACCCGACAAAAAATCCACCTCGCGGGCGACCGGGCTGCCCTGGAACGAACAGGTTGCCGGGTCGGCCTTGATGGTGATCTGCGCCGTGATTTGCGCTGTGGCCAGCTCGGGATTGGCCGCCGAGGTCAGCGCCTTGAAGATCGGGAAGTAGGTGAGCACCGACAGCGCCAAGCCCAGCATGATGATGGGTTTGCGCCCGATCTTGTCGGACAGGGTGCCAAACACCACGAAGAACGGTGTGCCAATGACCAGCGACATGGCGATCAGGATGTTGGCGGTGCCTGAATCAACCTTCAGCACGCTGGTCAAGAAAAACAACGCGTAAAACTGACCCGTGTACCAGACCACGCCCTGGCCCATCACCACGCCAAACAGCGCCAACAGCACGATCTTCAGGTTGCTCCATTGGCCGAACGATTCGGTCAGCGGTGCCTTCGAGACCTTGCCCTCTTCCTTCATCTTCTTGAAGGCGGGCGATTCATTCATCGACAAGCGAATCCACACGCTCACGGCCAGCAGCAGGATTGACACGATGAACGGCACGCGCCAGCCCCAGTCAGCAAATGCCGTTTCACCCAAGAAAGTGCGCACGCCCAAAATTACCATCAGCGACAAGAACAAACCCAGCGTGGCCGTGGTCTGGATCCAGGCGGTGTACGCACCGCGACGGCCATGCGGCGCGTGCTCGGCCACGTAGGTGGCGGCGCCACCGTACTCACCACCCAGCGCCAGGCCTTGCAAGATCCGCAAGCCCACCAGGATGATGGGCGCGGCCACGCCGATGGAGGCGTAGCTGGGCAGCACGCCCACGATGAAGGTCGACAAACCCATGATCAGGATGGTGATCAGGAAGGTGTATTTGCGGCCGATCATGTCGCCCAGGCGGCCAAACACCAGCGCGCCAAACGGCCGCACGATGAAGCCTGCGGCAAATGCCAGCAGCGAGGCAATGAACTGCGCCGTGGGGTCAAGCGCGGCAAAAAACTGCTTGCCAATGAAGACCGCCAACGAGCCGTACAGGTAAAAGTCATACCACTCAAAAACGGTGCCCAATGACGAGGCAAAGATGACTTTTTTCTCCTCGCGGGTCATGGGCGCGTTGCCGGGCACGACCTTGAGCGAAGCTGCTGATGTAGCCATGATGTTGTCTCCTGGAAACGATAAAACGGTACAAAAACCGTATGGCGCGGACTATTGGCGGGCGTGCTGACCAATTTCTGACGGCCAGCCAACACCAACTTACAAAATAAATTCAAACCCTTGGGGCTATTTTCACTTCGTGAAATATCACACGGTCTGGGGTGTAAACCCGGGGACCTCTCAAACCCTTAAGGGCTGATGGAGGGCTTGCCGATTGCGGCTTCCACCGCGCCAGGCCCGATGGGTTTAAGCGGCCGAAATCGGCACGCACCCCGGGCGCCATCACCGCCAGATCGGCCCGGCAAACGACGAACCCACCACGCACAAGCGCTGCCCCGAAAACGCTATTGCAGGCACAGGCTCGCGCCGCAAAATCTGACGCGCTGGCCCAGCGTGGCCAATCAGCCCGCCTTGCGCTGAACGCCTGGCGCCTGCTGGCCGGCCTCGGCCCAGGCCGGGCCGTCAAACCAGGCATCGCCCAGCAGGGCTGCACGCAACATGGGCAAGGCGTCGTGGCCAAAAAAGGCGCGGCCATCAAACACCAGTGTGGGCACGCCAAAGATGCCGGCGGCTGCTGCCGCCTCGGTGCCGGCACGCAACTCGGCCTTGACCGCAGCACCGGCTGGATCACGGCACGGCGCCAACGCCTGGCTCAGCGCGGCCAGCGCCGCCGGCTCATTGGGGTTGGCGTCGGTCCGGCACCACACGTGGCGAAAAAGGCGATTCACCGCATACCGGTTTGGCGTGCCGCCCGCCGGGGCCGTGGCCAACGCCAGGCGCTGCAACACCAAGGGGTTGAACGGGTGCGGTTGGGGCAGCTGCAGCGGCGTGCCTTGCTGCTGCGCCAGCCAGGCCACCTGGCGGTAAGTCCAGGCCCGTTTGGGTTCAATTTCAGCCGGACCCTTTTGGCCCCAGTGGCTTAACAGGCCGGCCAACAGCACGGGCTGGTAGTTCACCACCACGCTGCATCCCTCCACGGCATGCGGCAGGCGGTCGAAGGCCAGCCAGGCGTAGGGCGAGATGACGTCGAAGTAGAAGGTGATGCGCTTCATGGGGCCTCAAACGCCGGGGGCGGTGTTGGCTTTGGCTTCGGCCCGCAGGGCACGCCAAGTCGCCCGGCGTGGGCTCAGGCGCTGCAACACAAGCCGCTTGGCGGCGTCGTCCAGGCCACCCCAAGCCACGATTTCGTCAATCGTGCGCAAGCAACCCTGGCACCAGCCGGTGGCCTCGTCCATCTTGCAGAGGTTCACGCAGGGGCTGGGCACGGTGCCGTTGGCCGGTGTTTTCACGGCGCTGCCCAGACTCGATCAAAGCGAAACAGCTCGCGGTCAACCAGCACCACCGGCGGGGCCAAGTGCACCACCGGCGACACGCCGGCGGTGGCGGGGCTGGCTGTGCCCGTCATGCAAACACCCGGCCACGCTTGATCAACAAGGCGCGGCCCACGCGAGACACCGGCGGACGGCCCAGCACGTCGGAGATATAGGCCCCGGCGTCCACCAGTGCATCCAGGTCGATGCCGGTATCGATGCCCATGCCCTGGAGCATGAACACCACGTCTTCGGTGGCCACGTTGCCGGTGGCGCCCTTGGCATATGGGCAGCCGCCCAGGCCCGCCACGCTGGTGTCAAACGTGTGAATGCCTAACTCCAGGCTGGCATAGATATTGGCCAGCGCCTGGCCATAGGTGTCGTGGAAATGGCCGCTCACTTCAGACGCTGGGTAGTGCCGGAGCGCGCGCTCCATCACCGCTTGCACCCGGCGTGGCGTGCCCACGCCAATGGTGTCGGCCACGCCGCAGTGGTGCACGCCAATCTGCTTGAACAGCTTGACCAGGTGCTCCACTTCGTCGGGCGTCACCTCGCCTTGGTAGGGGCAACCCAGCGCGCAAGAAATGGCCGCGCGCACCTTGAGCCCAGCCTGGCTTGCCGCAGCCACCACGGGCGCAAAACGCTCAATGCTTTCTTCGATGCTGCAATTGATGTTGCGCTGGCTGAAGGCCTGGCTGGCGGCGCCAAACACCACCACCTCGTCGGGCCGGGTGGCGGCGCCGCCGGCCAGCGCGGCCTGCAAGCCCAGCATGTTGGGCACCAGCACGCTGTAGCGCACGCCCGGCTGACGCGTGATGCTGGCCATCACCAAGGCGTTGTCGGCCATCTGCGGCACCCACTTGGGGCTGACGTAGCTGGTGACCTCAATCTCGCGCAGGCCGGCGGCCTGCAGCCGGTGCACCAACTCGATCTTGTGGGCCGCAGCCACCGGCAGGGCTTCGTTTTGCAAGCCGTCGCGGGGGCCCACTTCTACCAGGGTCACTTGGTCGGGAATCATGGTTTGCCTTTGCATGGTTAAGATTATCGGGGCCGCCGCCAAGCCTTGGTGTGGGCCCGGGCATGCCGGCGGCCCGGCTGGGTTGGCGCCCTTTGACGGGATTTTGTTCGACTGTTTGGGGGCGGTTTTTGGCTGGCCAAGGCCTCCGGGCGCCCTGGACTAGCATGCAAACAGCATAGGCGCGCACGGGCCTCGCTGCCCCATGCCAATCCACGCGCACCAAGGAGACTTTTTTTGACCGAACCCCGGAGCCGCCAGCAAATTGCCCAACGCATGCATGACCTGCTGCGGCTCGAAATTGGCCACGCCATCCACATTGGCCGCCTGCTGGACGAGCCGCACTACGCCCGTGACGTGCTGCTGGTGTGCGACGCCTGCGACAGCGCCGAACTGGTGGCCTTGGCTGCGTCGTTGCGCACGGCGCCGCCCGGGCCCGAGGGTTTGCCCGCTGCGGAGACACCGCTTGCGCCGCAGCAGCCCAGCTTTGACTTCACGGAGATTTACGATCGTGACGAGCTTCAGCCGGACTTGCTGAACCTGGATGCCGGCGCTCGCCGTCACCCAAGGGCCGATGCCAGGGCGAGCAAGACCTGGGCACCCGCCGACCCGCGGGAATCGCCGCAAGGCACGCAAACGCCTGAAACACCCGTGGTGCCGGAAGCGCTGGTGGAGCAAGCTGCCGTGCCCGAGCAGGCAGAACACACCGAGCCGGTGCCTGGCCCGCTCCCCGAGCCCGCCATCACGGGCGCCAAGCGTCGGCTGGCGCGCTGGCTGGGCTGGTAGATCAGGCCTTGAGCCGTAGCAGCTCACCGCCCTCGCCCACCTGGTCGCCCACGGCGTACAGCAGCTCGGCCACCACGCCGTCTCGCGGCGCGTGCAGGGTGTGCTCCATCTTCATGGCCTCCATCACCGCCAGCGCCTGGCCCTGGGTCACCACGTCACCGGCTTTGGCAAAAAAGGCGATCACCTTGCCGGGCATCGGCGCGGTCAGGCGGCCGCCGTCGCTGGCGGCTTCACCGGCGTGGGCGATGGCGTCGATCTGGCGCAGCACGGCGCTGCTATCAGCCGCAAAAACCGCTACGCGCTCGCCGTGGGCGTAAACCGTCAAGCGCATACGTCGCTCGCCCAGCATGACGTCATGCGCCGCGCCGCCGCACGGCGTTGCACTGACGGGCCAGCGCTGATCGCCAATTTGCAGCTCGCAGCGGCCGTCCAGCGCCGCGCCATGCGGCCGCGCCAGCGCCACCGCGTGCACCGTGCCGCCATGCTCAATGTCGAAGTGCCGGCGCGCGCCGCCATGCAGGCGCCAGCCGTCGCGCCGCGACCACGGGTCGGCGCCGGACAAGGCCGCCTCTTCGGCCAACGCATGCGCCACCACGCCGGCAGCGGCCACCTCCAGCGCCAGCGGCGGTTGATCCAGCAACACGGCGCGTTCACGCTCGATCAGGTCCGTGTCCAGATCGGCCGTGGCAAATGAGGCGCTATTGACCACCCGGCGCAAAAAGGCCACGTTGGTTTGCAGGCCCACGACGTGCGTGGCCTGCAAGGCGGCGTCCAGCCGGGCCAGTGCCTGGGCGCGGTCGTCGCCCCAGACGATGAGCTTGGCGATCATCGAGTCGTAGTGCGGGCTAATAGTGTCGCCCTCAACCACGCCGGCGTCCACACGCACCAGCGCCTGCGCGCCTGCCTGCACATTGCCGCGTTCAAACTGCACATGCGGCGGCCAGCGCAGCACGTCAAGCGAGCCGGTGGCCGGCAAAAATCCGGCGTCGGGGTTCTCGGCGCAAATGCGCGCCTCAATCGCGTGGCCCTTGATCACCAGCTGATCCTGACGCAGCGGCAGCGGTTGGCCGGCGGCCACGCGCAGCTGCCACTCGACCAGGTCAAGCCCGGTGATGGCTTCGGTCACCGGGTGCTCCACCTGCAACCGGGTGTTCATCTCCATGAAGTAGAAGCGCAGGTCGCCGTCGTCCACCTCCTCGGCGATGAACTCCACCGTGCCCGCGCCCACATAACCCACGGCCTGAGCGGCGGCCACGGCGGCCGCACCCATCTCGGCGCGGCGCTCGGCGCTCATGCCGGGCGCGGGCGCTTCTTCAAGCACTTTTTGGTGGCGGCGCTGCACCGAGCAATCGCGCTCGAACAAGTGCACGCACTGGCCGTGGCTGTCGCCAAACACCTGGATCTCGATGTGGCGCGGCCGCGTGACATAACGCTCAACCAGCACATGGTCATTGCCAAAGCTCGATGACGCCTCGCGCTGGCATGAGTCCAGCGCGGCGGCAAAGTCGTCGGCGCGATTGACTTGCCGCATGCCTTTGCCACCGCCACCGGCGCTGGCTTTGATCAGCACCGGGTAGCCGATGCGGCCTGCCTCGCGCGCCAGCAGGGCCGGGTCGTTGTCCACGCCGTGGTAGCCGGGCACCAGCGGCACGCCGGCTTTTTCCATCAGCGTTTTGGCGGCTGATTTGCTGCCCATGGCGGCAATGGCGGCAGGCGGCGGGCCGATGAAGGCGATTCCGGCGGCCGCGCAAGCCCGCGCAAAGGCTTCGTTTTCAGATAAAAAACCATAGCCCGGGTGTACGGCTTGGGCGCCGGTCGCGAGCGCCACTTCAAGGATGCGGTCGGCGCGCAAATAGCTGTCGCGCGGCGCGGCGCCGCCAATGCACACCGCCTCATCGCAGGCCATCACGTGGCGGGCATTGGCATCGGCCTCGGAGTACACCGCCACGGTGCGGATGCCCAGCCGGCGCGCGGTGGCCGCCACCCGGCACGCGATCTCTCCACGATTGGCGATCAGGATCTTTTTAAACATGGTGCACCTCGATCGTGGAGAGACCGCCTGCGTGCGCTGCGCGCACCACGCAATCTGGCTGCACCGAAACGCCCGCTACGCGGCCGTTGTCACCACGATTGGCGATCAGGATCTTCTTGAACATGGACATTCTTTCAAGCGGCTGCTTGCGCGCCACCAAAACGATCACGCAAGCCGCGGACCAGGGATTTCAGAAACTTCATCAGCATCACCGACAGCACCAACATCACCACCAGCGCCAGCCCCAAACAGGCGGCAAACACGGGCAAGTTGGTCCACGACAACCACAGCATGGTGGGCACCGCCGCATCGCCCGCCAAGGACAGGGCAATGTTGGAGAACGGCTCGGGCGAGGTATTGATCGCCGCCCGCGTGGCGGCCTTGGCAACGTGGCTGGTGGCGGCCAGCGCGGCGCCCAGCAGGCCTGCGGCCGCCGCCCAGTTGGATTGATCACCGCCAAACACCGACGCCGCCAGCGCGGCCCCGGCAGGGATGCGGATCACGGTGTGCAGCGTGTCCCACAGCGTGTCGATGCCAGGGATCTTGTCGGCAAAAAACTCCAGCAGCAACATCACGCCCGACGCGCCCAGCACCCAGGGGTTTTGCAGCAACTTGAGGCCATCGGGCAGCGGCACCCAGCCCATCAAACCCGCCAGACCGGTGAGAAACAGCACCGAGTACAAACGCAGCCCACTGGCCCAGCCCAGTGCGGCGGCCACGGCCAGCAGCTGCGAGGTGTCGAGAATGTTGGGCACGGTCATGGGTGGTTTTGGGGCCCTTGTTCAAGGATGCGCATGGCATTCGGTTGCCGGAGGCGACGCTCAGCGCTTCCAGCTGGCGTCGCGTTTTTGCAGAAACGCCGCCACGCCCTCTTTGCCTTCGTCGCTGGCACGGATGTCGGCGATGCGTCGGGCGGTATTGGCGCGCAACTCGTCGGTGATGGGCAAGCCGGCCATGTCTTGCACCAACTTTTTGCTGGCCTTCACGGCTTGCGGGCCGTTGGCTAGCAGCGCATTGACCAGGCCATCGACCTGCGCGTCCAATGCCTCGGGCGCGCACAGCACCTGCACAAAACCAAGCCGGTGCGCCTCGGCGGCGCTGAAGCGCTCGGCGGTGATGAAGTAGCGGCGCGAGGCCTGCTCGCCCAGCGCCTTGATCACGTAGGGGCCAATCGTGCCGGGCAGCAAACCCACCTTGGCCTCGCTCAGGCAAAAGTGCAGGCCCTCGGCCGCCACCAGCACATCACACACCGCCGCCAGGCCCACGCCACCGGCGTAACAGTCACCTTGCAGGCGGCCGATCACCGGTTTCGGGCAGCTGTAAATCGTCCACAACATGTCGGCCAGGGCTTGGGCGTCGGCGCGGTTTTGCTCCCAGCTGTAGTCGGCCATGGCGCGCATCCAGTTCAGGTCGCCGCCAGCGCAAAACGCCTTGCCGTGGCCGCCCAGCACGATGGCACGCACGCTGTCGTCGGCCGTTAGGCCGCTGAACACGGACGTTAGCTCGCGGATCACGTCGCTGTTGAAGGCGTTGCGCAGGTCGGGGCGGTTGAGAAACACGCGCGCCACGGGGCCGTTGATCTGGATGTCGAGGGTGGATGTCATGGGGCTCAGGGTTTGGCGGCTTGTTCGGCTTGCATCATCCACACCAGGTCCAGCTCGGGGCAGGCGGGTGCTGCGTCAACAGCCGCTCGGTGGCCCAGTGGTTGTAGCGGGCCAGCAGCAAAAAGTGTTCTTGCAAGGGCGTCATTTGTTTGCCCCGCCGGGGTCGCGCCGGTACGCGCCAATTGCGGCCGCCGTGCGCCAGGCTGGTGGCTCCTCGGCGGTGGCCCAGGTTTCGTCGATCTGGCGGATGAGCAGGCCCTCAAAGCGCCACAGCGTGTGGGCCAGGAACCGCATTTCGCCGTGTTGCACCGCCACGGCCGAATGCACCCGGCCGTCCACCATGGCGGTGACTTCAAGCACGCGCAGCGTCCAGCCTTCGGGGTAGATGGCGTTGACGCGGATGATGGCGTGGGCGTCCAGAAAATGCTCGCCGCTGGCGCGCCAGAACATCGTCGCGTCGTCGGCCAGCAAGGCGCGGGCCACCGGCCAAGAACGGGCTTGGAACGCGGCCCAGAGTGCGTGCACGGTGGCCGCACGGTGCGCGGCGTCGTCGCTATTCAGCGCCACGCGGGCCTCACCAACCGCTGCGGGCGTCATCTCAATGCCGCCAGACCTTGAGGCCACGCAGCGACTCCAGGCCGTCGAAATCGCGGTCGGCGTGCAGCAGCACATGGTCGTGTTCGATGCAGAAGCTGGCCAGCAGTACGTCGACCACGCTGCTCACCGTGCGGCCTTGCGCCCGCAGCGCGCGGTAGTGACCCACCGCGCGCAGCGCCTCGGGCTCACCGCCGATGGCCAGCACCGGCAAGGCCGCCAGGGTGCGGCACGCGGCGTGGAAATCTTGCTCGTGCGTAAAACCACGCAACACCTCGAACAACACCAGGTCGGCCATGGCCAGCGGCGCGCCGCCGTCGGCCAGCAAATCGGCCAGGCGCTGCACTTCGGCGCTGTCGGTGCCCCTGAAGAAACCGACCCAGACGGAGGAGTCGACCAAGATCATCGAGCGGCTTTCTTGGGGGCTTTCTTGGCGGCATTTTGAGTCGCTCGTGGCGCGGCCTTGTCCGGTGCGCTGTAAGGCGCCACCGGCTCAGCGGCCTGCAATTGCGACGCCGCCAGCACGGTTGGCCAAGGCCCGTCGTCCCATTGCAGCTTGCCGCGCAGGGCCAAGATTTCGCGGTAGGCCGCTTGGCGCGCCAACAGGCGCAGGCCGGCCTCCACCGCCTCTTTTTTGGTCTTGAAAGGGCCAGCCCTCATGGCTTGCGCCATCAAATCGTCAGGGATGTCGATGTTGGTGCGCATGATGTGTATATCCTCGCTTCTTCAAGCACATCTTACACATCACATGCGAAACACACCAAACTTCGTCTCCGGGATCGGCGCGTTCAAGCTGGCGCTCAAACCCAGGGCCAGCACGCGGCGGGTATCGGCGGGGTCGATCACGCCGTCGTCCCACAGGCGGGCGCTGGCAAAGTACGGGTGCCCTTGTTGCTCGTATTGCTCGCGGATCGGCGCCTTGAAACCCGCTTCTTCGTCGGTGGTCCACTGGCCGCCCCGGCCCTCGATGCCGTCACGCTTGACCGTGGCCAGCACGCTGGCCGCTTGCTCGCCGCCCATCACGCTGATGCGCGCGTTGGGCCACATCCACAAGAAGCGTGGGCTGTACGCCCGGCCGCACATGCCGTAATTGCCGGCGCCAAAACTGCCACCAATGATGACGGTGAACTTGGGCACCGCCGCGCAGGCCACGGCCGTGACCATCTTGGCGCCGGCGCGCGCAATGCCGTCGTTTTCATACTTGCGGCCCACCATGAAGCCGGTGATGTTCTGCAAAAACACCAGCGGTATTTTTCGCTGGCAGCACAGCTCAATGAAGTGCGTGGCCTTGAGCGCCGACTCGCTGAATAAAATGCCGTTGTTGGCAATGATGCCCACCGGCATGCCTTCAATCTGGGCAAAGCCGCAAATCAGCGTGGTGCCGTAGCGCGCCTTGAACTCGTCGAACTCGCTGCCGTCCACGATGCGGGCGATGATCTCGCGCACATCAAACGGCTTGCGCGTATCTAGAGGGATCACGCCATACAGTTCTGTCGCTATAAATTTAGGAGCTGCTGGCGCATGTTCTGCATGGGCTGGAGCCTTCTTTTTATTCAGATTCTTGACTGCCGAGCGGGCCAGCGCCAGCGCGTGCATATCGTTCTGCGCCAGATGATCGGCCACCCCGGAAAGCCGGGTATGCACATCACCGCCGCCTAAGTCTTCGGCGCTGACCACTTCGCCGGTAGCTGCCTTGACCAGTGGTGGCCCGGCCAGAAAAATCGTTCCCTGGTCCTTGACGATGATGCTTTCATCGCTCATGGCGGGCACATAGGCGCCACCCGCGGTGCAACTTCCCATCACCACCGCAATCTGCGCGATGCCCTCTGAACTCATGTTGGCCTGGTTGTAAAAGATGCGGCCAAAGTGATCGCGGTCAGGAAAGACCTCGTCCTGGTTCGGCAAATTCGCGCCGCCCGAGT
>JAYWDK010000228.1:0-13294 GCA_043779845.1 Betaproteobacteria bacterium
CTTTGCTGACTTTCTTTTCGGCCCGAAAAGAAAGTTAGGCGCCCGCCGGGGCGAATACCCGGCGCAATGCAGAAAGCGAGCACAGCCCGTGCCGGGCGCAAAAATACCTGGTTGCAAAGGGCCAAAAAACAACCAATACAGCCCCCTCACCCCAACCCTCTCCCCCGGGTACGGGGGCGAGGGAGCCAGTCAGCCAGCCCAAGCCCAAGCCCAAGCCCAAGCCAGGCCCGTCAAGCCACCACGTCGCGCAGCGCCGCCAGCAGGCCGTCGGGCACCTCGGCCATCAGGTGGTGGCCAGACGGCAAGCTCACCACCCGGGCCTTGAGTGCCGCCGCAAAGTCGCGCGTGCTGCGCGGGGGGGTCATCTGGTCCATCGTGCCCTGGATCATCGTCACCGGGCAGGCCAGCATGGCCGCCGCCGCCAGGCCGTTGTCGTAGCGGTCACACACGCTGAAATCATGGTGGAACAGGTTGACCTCCACGCCGTTGGCCGGCCCCGCCGCGTTGGGCCCAGTCAGCACGCGGCGCATCAGCGCCCGGTTGCTGCCGTGCAGCCACATGCCCGGCCCCGGGAACGAGGGCTTGGCGGCCAGCGTGCTGATGGACAACGCGTTGACCATGTCGATCGCCTTGAGCGGCGCGTCGCGCGCGGTGTCCAGCAGCGCTGGCGAAACCTTCATCGGGAAAGTGCTGCCCACCAGGGCCAGGCTGGCCACCAGCGCGGGCGCCCGGGCTGCGGCCTCCAGGGCGATCAGTGAGCCCATGCTGTGGCCTACCAGCGTGGCCTGGCCGGGGCGCTGCACGCCGGCCGCCGCCAGCACCGCCAGCAGCCAATCCGCCAGGGCCTCAATACTGCCCAGCACCGGCCCATTGCTGCGGCCGTGGCCGGGCAGGTCAACGGCCAGCACGCTGTGGCCGTGGTGGGCAAACCAGCGCGCCAGCAGCGTCCAGCCGCTGTGGTCATGCAAGGCGCCGTGGATGAAGACCACGCAGGGCAGGGTGGCGTCGAATAATTTGCCGCCGGTGTAGGCGTAAGCCGTCGAGACGGGCGCTGCGCCCGTGGCGTGCTGGCTTGGTGACTCGGCCAGGGTGATGTCGATTTTCATGCTGCTTTCTCCGCCACTTTCAGGGCCCGCTTCAAGTCGTCGATCAGGTCGTCGGCGTCTTCGAGCCCGATCGACAAGCGGATCGTGCCCGGGCCGATGCCGGCCGACGCGAGCGCGGCGTCGTCCATGCGGAAGTGCGTGGTCGAGGCGGGGTGGATCACCAGCGAGCGGCAGTCGCCCACATTGGCCAAATGCGAAAAAATCTTCAGCGCCTCGATAAAAGCCACGCCCTGCGCGCGGTGGCCCTTGAGGTCAAAGCTGAACACGGCGCCGGCCCCGCGCGGCAACAGGCGCTTGGCCAGGGCGTGGCTGGGGTGCGACGCCAACTCGGGGTAGCCTACGCGCGACACCATGGCGTTGCCATCCAAAAACGCCACCACCTTGCGGGTGTTTTCGATGTGTCTGGCCATGCGCAGCGGCAGGGTTTCAATGCCTTGCAATATCAGCCAGGCGGTGTGGGGGCTGATGCAGGCGCCAAAGTCGCGCAGGCCCTCGCGGCGGGCACGCAGCAAAAAGGCGCCCACGCTGCTTTCTTCGGTGAACACCATGCCGTGGAAGCCGGCGTAGGGCTCGGTGAGTTCGGGGAATTTGCCTGAGGCGTCCCAGTCAAAGTTGCCGCTGTCCACCAGCAAACCGCCCACCACCGTGCCGTGCCCCGACAAAAACTTGGTGGCCGAATGGAATAGCAAATCGGCGCCATGCTCAAACGGCTTCAGCAGCCAGGGCGGCGTGAAGGTGGAGTCCACCAGCAGCGGCAGGCGGGCCTCGTGGGCGATGTGGGCCACGGCCGGGATGTCCAGCACGTCCAGCCCCGGGTTGCCCAGGGTCTCGCCAAACAGCAGCCGGGTTTCAGGGCGGATCGCGGCACGCCAGCCGTCAAGATCACCAGGCCGCACGAAGGTGGTGCTGATGCCAAAGCGGCGCAGCGTGTAGTCCAGCAGGTTGTGAGAGCCGCCATACAGCGCGCTGCTGGCCACGATGTGTTGGCCGGCGCCGGCCAGCGTGCAAATCGCCAAAAACAAGGCCGCCTGGCCGCTGGCGGTGGCAATGGCGCCCACGCCGCCCTCGAGCGCCGCGATGCGCTCTTCCAGCACGGCGGTGGTGGGGTTGCTGATGCGGCTGTAAACATGGCCCGAGCGCTCCATGTTGAACAACGACGCGGCGTGCTCGCTGCTCTGGAACACAAACGAGGTGCTCAGGTGGATGGGCACGGCGCGCGCGCCGGTGCTGGGGTCGGGCACGGCCCCGGCGTGCAGGGCAAGCGTGTCGAATCCGGGGTCGCTGTATCCAGGCATGGTTTGGTCTCGTTGGTTAGGAGCCTGTCGGGCTTGGGGTCGGGCCCGCGTTGACCCTGAAAAGGGGCTCAGCCTAGGCGCAAAGCGCAGCCATACTGCTGAGTATGGCGAGCATTTGCAACGACGGATCAGCCCATTTTCAGGGTCAACCCGAAGGGCCGGGGAGATTTTCGGCGCCCGGCGTCGTTGCCGACTCGTTGTGTGGCTGGGCCACACGCCTCGTCGACGTCTAGCCCGGCACCGAAACTCTCCCCGGCGCGGGCCCGACCCCAAGCCCGACAGGCTCCTAGTGCACCGACTCGCCCCGGTTGAGCAACGTGTGGATCTCGCGCCGATAGTCCGGGATAGCCAGGGAGTCGCACAGAAACAGCGTTCGCAGCAAGCGCCCGAGAGGCTCCGCAGCGCGGTGCAGCGGGTCGCCGACCGCGACTGACCCGAGCCGGTGGATGGCATGCGCGGCAAACCGACCTCGTCCAGATCCTGCAGGCCGAGGTAGGTGCGAGCCCATGGCCTGGTGTTCGTACAACGTCTGGCGGCGGGCATAGAGGAACCGCAGGCTGGCGATGCTCACGGCCGAGGTTTGAAACGCCTCGCAAACGGCACGCAGCAGCGTCTTGGGCACCGACGCGAACCGGTCCATTGGGCGGCAAGGGCGGCCGCTGGCCCGCAGGAAGCGCATCTGATTGGCGGCGGCGACCCCGCAATCGCGGCGAAAACGCTCAGCGACCGTGGCGATGTCGTCCGCGCTCAGGCCAAACGACTGCTGGACGTCGAATTCGCACCGCCTGGTGGGCAGGTTCTCCGCGCCGATGAACCTAGGCTATGCCCTGCCGAAGAATCGCTTTGAAGTGCACAAGTTCTGACGGCCCGGCCGGGGCTTGCGGCGCACCGGGCTCATTGAATCGTCTTGCCCAGGCGGGCCCAGCGCACGCCGTCCTCACCCCACGAGAACCACACCTGCCGCACCCGGCCGACCACGTCTTGCAGCGGCACGGGGCCGAAGTGGCGTGAGTCGACGCTGGCGCCGCGGTGGTCGCCCAGCGCAAACACCTGGCCGGGCGGCACGGTGAAGTCGGCCGGCGCCACCGCTTGCGGCGTGGTGGCCGCCGCCGGTGGCATCGCGCTGGGCGATGGCGATGTTGGCGGTGACGTTGCGTCGGCCTCGGCCACCGGCGCCCCGTTGACCCGCACCCGGCCGTCCTCCACCTGCACCCGATCACCCGGCAAGGCCACCACGCGCTTGACGTACAGCACGGTGCGGTCGTTGGGGTAGGCAAAAATAGTCACGTCGCCGCGCCGCACCGGTTGGCGGCAGCCAACGCAGGCATAGCGCATGTCGGCAAACACAAAATCACCCGGCCACAAGGTGGGGCTCATGCTGGCCGATGGGATGCGGAAGGCCTGCACCTGGTGGGCCCGCACGGCGCCGATGAGCAGCGGCAGGGCGATGAAATCACACAGCACGAGGATCAGCACGGTGAGGCCGCTCATGCGCCAGAACGGCGTCTCTGTGGCCACGGCCGCGCCAGGCAGGGTCGCGCTGGCCACTGCCGCGTTGGCGCTGGTGCCACGCCGCGCGGCCAGCCGGGCCACCCGCCAGGCATCCACGATGGAGGCGATCCACAGCCCCGGCGCCAGTAGCGCGCCCAGCGCCAAGGCCGGTGTCATCCAGTCCGGCGGCAGGTAGAGCGCCACCAGGGCCACCGCCGGCGCGCTGATGAACGCAAACGCCAAAAACCACCAGAGGGCCTTGTTGATCTCGCCGTTGTGCCACTGGCCCAAGCCCGGCAGCGCCAGGGATTTGAGCGCTGCCAGCACGGGTGGCGCCGGCACGGGGTTTGCGGTGTTTTGGGTCGGGTTTTGCATAAGGTCAGTCCAATCTGAAGGCCAAAGTTGCGGGGCGCGTGGCGGCACGTCGTGGGGCTGCGCTGCGAGGGTCAAGCCATGTCGCCTAGCCCACCGCCAGCGCCGTGGTGGACCAGAGGCCGCTGACAAAGAGCAGCACCTCCACCGCGCCCAGCGTGCCGCACGCGGCCATCACCACGGCTTGCAGCACGCGCCAGACGCGCGGGGCCGCAGAGGGGGTCGCGTGCGTGGTCGCCAGCGTGGACTCACGCACTGCCGCACGCTGTGGCTCAACGGCGCCAGGTTGGGCGGGCAGCGCCGCCATCACGCGAGCGCTGAAGTCGTCGGGCACCTGCAGCAGCGGGGCGTTCAGCGCTGCGTCCAGACGATCATCGTGGTCGTCGGAGCCGGCGTTGTGGTTGTGGTTGTGGTTGTCTTGGTCGATGTTGATGCTCATGGCGTCACTCCGGTGTGCTTGGGTTCAGGGTGGGCAGGGCCTCGCGCAGGCGCTGCCGGGCACGGTGCAAGCGGGCCTTGACGGCGGCCTCGCTGCAACCCTCGATGCGCGCCACGTCGGCCAGGCTCAGCTCATGCACGTAGGCCAGGGCCAGCACGCTGCGGTCGGGCGCGGGCAACTGGCGCAGGGCAGCCAACAAGGCCGCAGTTTGCTGCTGCCGTTGCAGGGCCAACGCGGGGCCAGGGCGGTCGCAAATTGCGTCGGGCGGCGCATCGCCCGTGTTGACTTGCAAGCGGCGCCCGGCGCGGCCCAGCTCGTTGAGCGCCAGGCGCCGCGCAATGGTGTACAGCCAGGTTGAAAACGCGCCCTGCTCGCTTCGGTATTGGGGCAGGTGTTGCCAGGCGCGCAAAAACGCCTCCTGGGCCAGCTCTTCCGCCTCGAACTGACGCAGCCCCATGCGCCCCAAAAACGAGAATATTGGCCGCTGGTAATGCCGCACCACCGCCGCAAAAGCGCCCCGGTCACCAGCGGCAGCTTGGGCAAGGTGCTCGGCCAGGCCTTGGGCGTCAAGGGGGTGGGGATCCAAGGGCGTGGGCCTTCAGCAAGGGGTTGTTGAGGGCTTATACCGGCGACATGGCCGATGGTTGCGCGGCCACGGCGCTTGCCATGGCACTTGCCACGGTGGCCCGTCGGTGTCGCGCGCTTGTCGCGCGGGCCCGGGCCGCCACGCCACAATCTCCGCCATGCCCCATCACCCTGACCGACTGCTGCGCTTGCAAGGCGCCACCAACTTCCGCGATCTGGGGGGTTACCCCGGCCACGGCGGCCGCCCACTGCGCTGGCGCCGGCTGTTCCGGTCAGAGCACCTGGCCGGCCTCACCGTCGACGACCAGGCCTCGCTGGCGGCGCTGGGATTGGCGCAATCGTTTGATTTTCGGGGCCACGCGGAGCGGGCCGCCACGCCCAACCAGCTGCCCGGGGTGTTGCAGCACTCGCTGGCCATTGAACCGTCCGTGGTGCAAAGCATGCAAGCGCTGGCGGCCGCTGGCCAAACCTTGACCGCGCCGGCCATGGTGGCGCTGATGGAGGCGCTTTACCGCCGCCTCGTCAACGACTCGGCCCACCGTTTTGCCGAACTGTTTGAGCACCTGCTGCGGGCCGACTCGCCGCTGGTGTTCCACTGCACCGCCGGCAAAGACCGCACCGGCGTGGCTGCGGCGCTGATCTTGCTGGCCCTGGGCGTGCCGCGTGATCTGGTGCGGCAAGACTACTTGCTCACCAACCGGCACTACCGCCACCCGCCCCTGCCCATTACCAACACGCCCGACACGCCCGACACGCCCGACACGCCGGCCGACGTGCTGGCGGTGCTCTGGCGCGTTCAGGATGGTTTTCTGGATGCCGCGCTGCAAGCCGTGGACCACGACCAAGGCGGCCTTGACCGCTACTTGCGGGTTCGTCTCGGCCTGAGCGACGCCGCGCTCAACACTTTGGCGGCGCGCTACCTGCAGGACTGCTGAACCGGCCTGCCGCCGCGAGACGCCGCCCGGCGTCGGGTGCGTCAGCCGGCGCCAGCCTCGGGATCGGGCCGGTGCCAGCGCGGAAAAAACCGCGCCACCTGGGGCCCCGACGCCTTCAGCGCGTGGCAGCCGTCAATGCTGAACGGCTTCTCGTCGGGGTCTTGGGTCAGCTCATGCCACATGGCCTGCAGCACGGCGCTGCCCATCACGCCGGCCAGCTCGCTCATGTGGGTGCAGCCCGCCGTGCGGCCAAACAGCCGGCGGATCGCGTCGCGGTAGCCTCGCGAAACGCGCACGCCCACCAACTGGCCGTAATCAGGCGCGATGGTGCCGCAAGCGCTGCCGTAGGGGCCGGCGTCAGTCACCGCCTGCACGGCCACGATGGTGGCACTGCGGTCCACCGTCAGGCGCAGCCACATCGAGTGCATGGGCTCACCGGCGGCCAGCATGCCGTCGGCCTTTGGCACGGGCTGCGGCCAGGCATCGGCAAGATGGCCTTCAATGTCCCACAGCCCGTCGGTGCGGGCGTAGGCGCGGATCGTGATCGAACGCTGGTGCGAGGCTTCGCGGGCGCAGGTGGGTGGAGGCAAGGGCATGGCGCGCGAGGAAGGGTTGAGTGGCTATGAGGCCAAGACTACACCGACGGCGGTTGCCTTGGCGCCAAGGCCGGTTGGGCCGCCCGCCTGGCGAGCGCCAGAGCCCGCCGGCCGAACCGCAGCGGGGTTCAAAGTAAACTCCGCCCTTTTTTGATTTGGGGGCCAATTTTTGGAGTGGCGCCAGACTTGCCGCTCATGAAGTCCACAAACTCGTCCAAGAACCCGCCCAATACCCCGTCCACCAGCGCTTTCTCCACCCACTCTTTCAACAGTTCGCAGCTCATCCGCCTTCTTGCGGACCTGGCCGCAGCCGACGTTGCCAATGCCGCCGACTCGCAGCAAACTTTTGCAGAAAAACTGGGCCTGTGGCTGGATTGGACAGACGCTATCGCGCTGTCTGCGGCGATCAATGGAGGCAGTGCGGGGCCTGCCACGAGACCGGCTGAGGGGCCGTCGGGCGCACCGTTTCCAGCCAAGGCTGCACTCGACGAATTCACACGCGTGAGAGCCGACCTGGCCAAAGCCATCACCACCGATGCCGTGTTCAAGGCCAGCAAGGCGAGCGCAAAACCCGCCCAGCCCGAGCCCGGCAGGCCGCCGGACGACACGGCCGATTTTTCACCCTACCGGCGCCAATACCTGGCGCATCAACGGGCGATGGAGGCGAGCGTGGGGCCGTTGCGCAGCAACGTGCGGGCGGCGCTGGCCAGCCTGTCGCCCGCGCTCGGCCAGCTGGCGGCACTGGACGCGGCACTGGACAAGGCTTTGACCGCACGCGAGCGCCAGGGGCTGTCAACAGTGCCCGTGTTGCTTGAAAAGTACTTCAAGCGCTTGTGCAACGCGCCACCGGCGGCGGCCATCACGCCGGGGCCGACGCCGCCAGGCCCTGAGTCAGCGCAGCCCAGCTGGCTGGCCGGGTACTGCAAAAACATGCAAGGCGTGCTGCTCGCCGAGCTGGACATTCGCTTGCATCCCGTCGAGGGCATGCTTGAAGCAATTTTGAAGTCATCGGCAATTTGACCCATGTTTGACCCATATTTGACCTACAGGCGTAAATGAACAGAGCTCTTTGCGTGGCGGCCTTTTTACTGGGCTTGGTAGCGGTTGCATGGGTGGGTTTTGGGTATGTCGCAACCAACCCCTTGGCGCTGACGATGACGGCGCTCATCGGCGCGTTCTATGGGATGGGCGCGCTTGAATTGCGCCGCTTCCACCAGGCAACACGCAGCTTGGGGCGGGCCCTGCTGGCCATCCCCGAGAACTTGCCGCACCTGGGCGGCTGGCTGGCCCAGGTGGGCCCGTCGCTGCAGAACCCCGTGCGCTTGCGCATTGAAGGCGAGCGCGTGGGTTTGCCCGGCCCCGCCCTAACGCCCTATCTGGTGGGGCTGTTGGTGCTGTTGGGCATGCTGGGCACTTTTTTGGGCATGGTGGTCACGCTCAACGGCGCGGTGATGGCGCTGGAGAGCACCACCGATCTGCAGACCATCCGCGCGGCGCTCTCAGTGCCGATCCGGGGCTTGGGCTTGGCGTTCGGCACCTCCGTGGCCGGGGTGGCTGCGTCAGCCATGCTGGGCCTGTTGTCGGCCCTGGTCCGCCGCGAGAGATTGCAGGCGGTGCAGCTGCTGGACTCCAAACTCGCCACCGAGTTGCACGGTTTTACGCTCGCCCATCAGCGCCAGGAGACGCTCAAGACCTTGCAGTTTCAAGCCCGGTTGATGCCCGAGGTGGCTGAAAAACTGCAAGCCCTGATGGCCCAGATGGCGTTGCAAAGCCAGGCCTCGAACGATCAATTTCTGGCCAGTCAGCACAGCTTTCAGCTCGGCGCCCGGGCCGCGTATTCAGAGCTGGCAGCGTCAGTCGGTCAATCGCTCAAAGACAGTCTGACGGACGCCGCCCGTATGGCCGGCGCCACGATGGTGCCCATTGCCGAGGCCACCTTGACCGGCATCGCCCGCGAGACCAGCTTGATGCACAAAAAAATGGCCGACACCGTGCAGTTGCAACTCGATGGCCTGTCAGTCCGGTTCGGCAGCACGGTCACCACGGTGGCGGACGCCTGGACCCGCGCCCTCGCCCGCCACGAGCACAGCAATGAGGGCCTGAGCACGGGCCTGCGCAACACGCTGCAACGCTTTGGCGACACCTTTGAGCAGCGCTCTGCAGCGCTGCTGGGCTCAGTCGAAAAAACCCACGGTGTTTTGCAGGCCGATCTTGCGGCCACCGACCAACAGCGGCAGGCCGCGCTGGCCCAATCCCTGGAGGCCATGGCGGGCTCGCTTCAGCAGGCGTGGCAGCAGGCTGGCGCGGCTGCGCTCGGCCAACAAGCGCAAATCTGCAAGACGCTTGAACAGACCGCGCGCGACATGCACGCCCAGGCACAAACCCATGCCCGCAACACCCTCAGTGAGATGACCGGGCTGATGCAAACGGCCGCAGAGGCCCCGCGCGCGGCCGCCGAAATGATGGTGCTGCTGCGCCAGAAACTCTCGGAGGGCATGGCGCGCGACAACGATCTGCTGGAAGAGCGCAGCCGCATCATGGGCACGCTGAGCGCCCTGCTGGACGCCGTCAATCATGCCGCCACTGAGCAGCGCGGGGCGATAGCCTCGATGGTGGCGTCGTCGGCCGATTTGATGCATCGGGTTGGCACGCAATTCACTGAAAAAGTCGAGACGGAATCCGCCAAGCTGAGCGCCGTGGCCGCGCAGATCACGGGCAGCGCTGTAGAGGTGTCAAGCCTGGGCGAAGCCTTTGGTTTTGCCGTGCAGTTGTTCAGTGAGTCGAACGAATCACTGATGACTCATTTGCAGCGTCTCGAAGCCTCATTGAGCAAATCCACAGCGCGCAGCGACGAGCAGCTGGCGTATTACGTGGCGCAGGCGCGCGAAATCATCGACCTGAGCATCCTGTCGCAAAAGCAGATCGTTGAGGACATGCAGCAACTCTCCAGCCGGCCGGCGCGTGTGGCCCACGAGGTGGCTTGATGGAAGATGTTGACGCCGGCCTGGAGCAAAGCGCGCCGGTCTGGGCCGTTTTTGGCGACCTGATGGCTGGCTTGTTGGGCGCTTTTGTGCTGATATTGGTGTGCGTGCTGGGCATTCAGCTTGAGCTGGCAACCAACCTGCAAGCCGAGGTCAAAAAACGGCAAGTCGAAGAGCAGCGGCGCGGCGCCCTTGAAATAGCCTTGGCGGTGCCCCTGGCCGCCGGCCGGGTGACCTTGAACAACGGCCGCATCGGCATCAGCGGCAGCGTGCTGTTCTCCTTGAACTCCGACCAGTTGCAGCCCGAGGGCCGCCAACTGCTCAAAAGCTTGGCCGCACCGCTCGCGGCTTATCTGAGCGGCCGAGACGAGCTCTTGATGGTCAGCGGCTTTACTGACGACAAGCCCGTGGTGGCGAGCAACGGGCGCTTTGCCGACAACCTTGAGCTGTCGGCGCAACGGGCCTTGACGGTGACCCGGGCGCTGATGGAAGAAGGCATGCCCGCGCAATCCATATTTGCGGCGGCGTTTGGGCCCGAGCAGCCCGTGGCGTCCAATGCCGACGCCGCCGGGCGATCCAAAAACCGCCGGGTCGAGATGGCGCCTGTGCCCAGGTCCTCAGGTGGCACCAAGAAACCCAATGAGTGAATCCGGGCCGGCTTTTGCCCCGGATTTGCCGGGTGCCGAAGGCATCAATCCCGGCTTGGTGATCGCCGCGCTGCGCGAGCGTGGCGCGCACCGGTTTGATCCTGTTCGCTTTTGTTTCATCGAAGCCCTGGGCCGGCGGTCGGTGGCACAGCCGGGCGGTGTCAGGCAAGTTTTGGATGGCAAGTTGTCCAGGGCACTGGCCGCGTATCACACGCAATATGAACAGGCGCAAACCCAGGCTGGCATCACGCTCAAGCACCTGGTGGGGCGGTTTCCGGACGCGGCCGACGCGGCCCATCGGCTTGTTGTCAGTGGTGATTTCCGGGGGCTGCACCGGCTTGCCGCCCAGCTTGAAGGCCCAGGCGGCCAGGGCTCGCCGGCCTCGCTGGCCGGGCTTGTGCACCAGCTCGACAGGCTCGAGTTGGCGGCTGGCGAGGGTGGATCGGCCGAGAGTGGTGCCGCGATGGTTGGCGGTGTTGTTGGTGGCGGTGTTGTTGGTGGCGGTATTGGCGCGCCGGCCGAACTCAAAGCGCTGCGGTATTTCAGGGGCACCTGGTCGCAGCTCAGCGTTGACCGGCAAATGGCCCAATCATGGGCCAGGGTTCCCGAGAACGCGGGCCCGCTCAACTCGCAGCTGCTGGTGTTGCGATCGCTCAAGCTGATGCGTGACGTGTCGCCGGCCTACCTTAAGCGCTTCATGTCGTATGTCGATGCCTTGCTGTGGCTCGATCAGGCGGGCGGCGGCGGCGCGCCGCCGCAGGGCAAGCTGGCCGGTGGCGAGCGCGACAAAAAACGCAAACCCGCGCGCGGCAAGCCCGGAAAACCAGGCTAGGAGCCTGTATCAGCGCCTGGGCGCGTCGAAGTAGGGCAACAGGGCTTTTGCTGCGGCTATGCGTTGGCCCAAACCGACGGCATGATTGTTCATGACATCAAGCAAAAATTGCTGGGGCGTCGGCCCGGCGCCAGCAGGTGGCTGTCGTGAGCTCAACAGGCCAAGCGTTGCACCACCATGCTCGGTCGGGTCTGTTGCGGGCGGGGCATGCACGGGCATCACGGCAGGCTTGAGTTGTTCCAGCGCGCGCTCAAAGTCAAGCAGCGGCATGCTCTTGAGGCGAGACAGCAAGTCTCGCTGCCCATCGGGGTTTGGCGGCATGTCTAGCCAGGGCTCGTCATCGAACACCGGCGCCAGGTCAGACGCCACAAACGCTGACCAATGCTCGGCGTTGGCCTGCGGGGCCGGCACCCTGCGGGCATGCAAAATTTGCGGTGGCGACAAAGGATCCACCGCAGGCATCATGCCGACGCGCTGTGGTTTGACCTCGCTCAAGTAGCGCACCCGCAACAGGTCGAGAAAAGCCGTGGCTTGCTGGGCGGGTACCGGCTCAGTGAGCGAGAACCAGAGCTGATAGCCGTCCGTGCCCGAGACCGCGATGGCGGGCGCCGGCAGTTCCAGATCAAGCTGAACGCCTTGCCACACTTTTGAGAGCACCTGCCAGTCGGCCGGCCTGGCCAGCTCCAGCACCATCGCCCTCACCCGTCCCTGGGCATCGATCAGACCGGCCTCGTCGGCATCCGTGCCCCGGCCCTCGGGCGCCGGCAAAAGGTACAGGCGGTGCAACTCCGATTGAAGTCTGTTCATGGTGGGATCAGGAAGGCGGCGGGTTGAGCAGGGGCCACTCTAAGGCAACGCTGAACAGGTCCCGGCGCCGCCGCAGTGCTACGGTATGGGCTTGACCAGAACAGCCGACCTACCATTGCCGGCCTGTCGCAACAGAACCCTTCGGGACAAGCGTGCAAAACGCAGCTTGATGGGATCCTTCTTCGCTGATTTGGCAACTTCAGGAGCCGCAGCAAATGCAAAAACAGCCCAAGTCTCCTATCGGATTTGCAGCCAAGCTGTCGGCTGCACTCATGAGCCTGGTGCTCACGGCGATGGGTGTGATCCAGATAGTGACCCAATACGCCTACTCGAGCACCAACAAATATGGCGGTAGCGAGACGATTTTTGAGGGCCGTGCCGCCGTTCTGCATGGCCTGGGCCTGGTCGCCTTCGGCCTGGTACCGCTGGCCTTCTTCTTCAAGAAGGCAGCGACAGTCGGCGTGTGGATGTTCGTCTGGATGATGACGGGCCTGTACCTACAGATCTACGCGCGCTGACCGGCGATTCTCATCCTCTTTTTTAACTAGCCCCCCCCCCAAGACGAGGGGGTAATCAGGGGCCTGCCCGTGTTGATCGGCGGCCTTTCAGCTCAGATACTTTGACCCTTCAAGAGGAGTCGTCCAGCCCATCGTTTTGAGCTGCGCGAGCAATGATTCGGAAGGCGGTTTTACCGACAGGGGTTCGCAGCGCTGAAGGCGCCGCGTTTGTACCCTTGACCAGCCGGGTTTCTCCTCATGGCACACATGCGACCCAGTGTTGTGCACTGAGTCATACAAATTTCTTCGAGGAATTGAAATGAGCCACCGTTCACACCCCCATCGCGCTGACCAGGGCCAGAACACCCGCGCCCCCGCTCGTGCCAGCGCCTTGCTGTTGGCCTTGGTGCGCCGGGCCCGGTGGATGTGGCTCAGCTGGCTGGAGGGCAAGTGGGACAGCCTGCGGCAGTGGCGCGCCAAGCGCCGTGCCACGCGGGTGGATCGGCCGATGCTGGAAACGCTGGAGCCCAAGCTGCTGCTGTCGGCCGAGCTGATGCCGCTGGACCCGGCCACGATGGTGGTTGTGGAGCGCCAGATCGACGCACCCCTGGCCCAAACCGCAGCCACCGCCGTGCCCACGGTGCATCCGCTGGCGGCCAGTGTGGCCGTGGCTGCACCCACCGTGACGGTCACCGGCCCCGGCACCGGGCA
>JAYWDK010000229.1:0-13258 GCA_043779845.1 Betaproteobacteria bacterium
CCGTCAAAGTGGCTGCCCAGGCCCAGCGCGTGGCCAAACTCGTGGCTCACGATGTCTTGGGTGACGTCGCAATGGCCATTGCCCAGATTGACCCAGGCAACGTTTTGGTTGCGCTCGCCGCCGGGCGCGCTGGCGTATACCGGGCTGCCGACAAAGGGGCCGGTGGCCACGTTGGCGCAGTAGTTGGCGTAGTCGCTTGAGCCCGACAGGCTTCTAGCTGGTGAGGTAGCTCACGCGCACGTAGCCGCCACTGCTGGGCGCCGTGCTCACCTCGGTCAGCACCAGTTCGCCGGCCAGCCGCATGCCGCGCGCGGCCCTGCGGTCAAAGCGCAGCGACCCGTTCAAGGCCACCGCCTCGGGGTAGTTGAGCTTCAGGTCCCGGGCTTGGCGGCGCTCGGCCAGCAAGGCGGCGGTGAAGATCAGCGGCTTGTCTTTTTCGCTGGGGGCGAGTTCCATGGGGAATGATTCTGCCGTGGCGGCCGGTGGGTGATGGTGCCGTGCGTTGCTCGTCGCAAGAGTTGTGCCACCGGATTGGGTTTGTTGATGGTGCTGCGTGGCGCGGTCTCGCGGCTGGCGCGGTCCGTCCCCCCGGGTAGGGGCGAGTGAGCCATGCAGGTCATGCGCTTGCGCTGACGCGCGGCGCGGCCAGTCTCGCTTGGCGCGGGCTGTGCTCGCTTTCTGCATTGCGCCGGGTATTCGCCCCGGCGGGCGCCTGGCTTTCTTTTCGGGCCGAAAAGAAAGTCAGCAAGGAAAAGGGCCCGAACCCCAGTTTCAATGGGTTTGCCCTTGACCGCTTCGCACGCGGTGCTATGGACTCGCCTGCCTCGCAGGCTCAGACATTCGGCGTCTTTCGCGGGCAGTTGATACCGCCGAAGTTACGCGCCCAAGCAGGCCTGCGCATGGCTTGGTTCATCGCATGGCTGGCGCCGAATTCCCCTCACCCCTGCCCGCCCGCATGGCGCGCTGTGTAACGCCCTCGCTCGCTTGCGGGAGAGGGCGAGGGTGAGGTTGAGGGCCTTCATGCGGCGGCCGGCGGCTCAGTTCACCGCCGCCTGGCCCACCTTCACCACCAGCTCGGTTTGCCCCGCCGGCACGCGGTGCAGTTGCCCCTGCCAGGCCAGCCAAAGCCCACCGGGCGGATCGCTCAACCCGGGAGTTAGCACGAGCTTGGCTTGGCCGTCTTGCAGCGTCAGCGCATAGCCCAGCTCGCCATAGGCCGTGCGCAGGCCTTGCACGCCCACCGGGCCACTTTGCAGCCAGGCTAGCGGCACGCCAGCGGCCAGCACCAGTGCGTGGTCGCTGTCGCGTTCATAGGCCAACAGGTCCAACGCCGACCGGATGTAGTCAGACGAAATCCAGGCGTGCGGCATGTCGCCAATAAAGCGCGGGTGGCGTGGTTGGCGGTCCACCACCTCGGCCCAGTGATGCCAGCCGGCAGGGCGCTGGTCGTGGTGGAAAAAATCCAGCATCGCGTGGGCGCGCTCGGGCTGACCCAAGCGCGTGAGCGCCGACACCGAGCGCAGCTCGTAGGGCGTGTATTCGTGCCAGATCGCCGCGGCAGGCAGGGCAGCCGCAGCCACAGGCGTCGAGGCCAAAGGCGTGGCAGTCGGCAGGCCGGCTGGTGCTGCGGTGGCCGCTGCAATTCGGCGTTGGGCTTCCTCCCAATAGCGCTGCCAGGTGGCGATCAGCACCTCGGGTGGCACCAACTGCTCGGCGCCGGCGGGGCTGAAGATCATGGTGCTCGACGTGGCGTCAAAATCGCCCAGCTCGGCCGCGCCTGGCAGGTGGGTGATGTGGTGCTGCGCCATGCTGGTGGCCAAAGATTTACCCAGTTCGCGCTTGAATTCATCGTGCTGGGCCAACAACTCGTTGGCTCGTTTTTCATCGCCCACCGCACGGGCCAGCAGTACCGCGTCACGCCAGCCGGCCAGGGCCCAGAAGTTATCCCAGTAGCTGTGCATGGGCTTGGCTGAATAACCTTCATGGCTGATGGACGCTGGCATCAGGCCCCAAAACGCCTCGCGTCCCGGCTGGCGATTGGGCGCGCTGCGCTCAGACTGGCGAAGTTGTTCCTGGTAGCGGGCGGCCGCATCCACTTGCGGCCACAGGGATTGCAGCAACGCGCGGTCTTGGGTGTGGCGCCACAACTCGGCCACGGCAAAGATGAACTGGCCGTGGCTGTCGTTCTCGGCCACCGGGTCGGCGCCGCGTTGATCAACGCAGCAAGGCACTTTGCCGTTGGCAAACAGTTGGCCGGCGTACCAGCGCACAAACTCGCGCGCGGCGTCTTGCTCGCCCAGGCGCAGCAGGCCGGCCACCATCATGGCGCCGTCGCGGATCCAGCTGCGTGCATAGCTGCGTGTGCCGGGTTGCAGCGCCGGCCCCGCGCGCGACATCAGGATGTGCGACAGCGCCACGCGCAAGCTGTGGTGCATCGTCAGCGCCTCGGGTGGCAGCGTGAACCTGACGCGGTTCAGGCGCGTGCGCCAGGCCGTGGCCACGGCACCCAGCTGGGCTTGGGCGTCGGTTGCATTGGCGGGAGGCGTTGCCGAGCCTATCAAGGGCAGGCTGATGGTGACGCTGCGGCGCTCGCCGGGCGCCAGGTTTAGTGGCCAGCTCAGCCGGGCGCTGGCCAGGGCTTGAGGGTCGATCAGGGCCTGTGCATGGAGATTTTTGCCGCCCACCGCGAGCACGTCGCCGCTGTCAAACGCCGCCGCCAACACGGTGTTTGGTGGCTCCAGCGCCTGCAACCAAGCCTGGCCGTTGACGTGCAGCGTGCGGCCGCGCCACGACACTTGCCTCAGCTCGGCCACGCCGCCGGGCGTGTTCAAAAACTGCTGCGGTGGGTTGACCTGCCAGGGCTGCACCAGCAGGGCCAGCGTCAAGGTTTGTCGCTGCGAAGTGGGGTTATGAACCGTGTAGCGGGCGATCAGCTGCGCCTGTTGGCGGTCACCGCTGGCGCCAGCTTCCACGGTCAAGCCAAAACGCGGGTGCTGCCACTCGACTTGCGGCAAAGGCAGGTGGCCTTCTTGCAGCGTGGTGCTGCTGCGGCCCTCGGCCTGCACCTCCGCCCAGCCCATCACGCGGCCCTGGCCGTCGATCACCACGGGCTCGACCGATGGGCCGGCACGGCGCGGCTCGATCGCGCCGTCCTCCGAGATCAGCGCCGCATGGTCGCCGCCGCCGTCCACGCCCACCAGCGTCCAATAATTTTGCTCGCCGTGCAGCGCACGTGGGTGGTGGCTGCGGGGGGCGTGCGCGGCCAGGGCCATCAGCAGGGCGTTTTGGTCGGGCCAGACGCTGGGGGCCAGGGCTTGCAGCTCGGTGGCGGCAGCTGACCCCAGCGCCTTGATGCGCACATAACGCGCTGCTTGATCGGGCAGCCAAACCGCCTGCCAATCACGCCGGCTTTGCCGCACACGCAGCGCTTGGCGCCAGTGCTGGCCGTCGTCGCTGAGCAGCACGTCGGCCGACTGCGCCTGCCTGGTCATGCCTTGGCCCGGCCCGGCCCAGCGCCACAGCAAGCCATTGAACTCTTGCGCCGAGCCCAGGTCCAGCGTGCTGCCTTCAGTGCCTTGCGTGATCACGGGCGCCGTGGGCGCGGCGGGCGCGGGCAGGGTTTGCAGCGTCAGGCGCTCAAAACAAAGTTGGCCGGCGCCACCGCCTTGGCCGCTGGCCACCACCAGCTCAAGTGCTGCGGGGCGGCGCAGCACTTTGTCGTCGGCAGGTCCCCAGGCAAACTCAATCTGGCGTTGGCGGATGGCCAGGTCTAACGCCTTGGCAGGCGGCACGAAGTTGGGCAGGTTGCGCCACCAGACGTTGTCACCGCTGGCGTCCACCCACTTGATCTGGAAGGCATTGCCAGCACCCTGGCCGCGTAGGCGCAAGGTGAAGGTGTAGTGCTCGGGCAGGTTCAGCGGCAGCGCGCGCCGCGCCACGGCGTAACCCGCGACGCGGCCAAAGTCATAGTGCAGGCACATCGCGCCGGTGGCGTCTTGGCTGATGCGTGAACCGACTTGGTCAGACGCGCTGGCCTGCCAGGCGGCGGGGTTGTGAAAGTCGTCCAGCAGTTGGGTTTGCGGCGGGGTTTGCGGCGGGGTTTGCGGCGATTGGGGCGCCAACCCAGCCCCACCCGCCGCCAGCGCCGATCCGGCCATCAAGCCAGCCGCCAATCGCGTGGCCAGCCACCGCATCAAACCGCGCCCTGATCCTGGCCCAAGCACGCCCACCGTTGCCGCCAACCCCGCCATCACTTCACGCTGCCCATCAACAAGCCATTCATGTAATGCTTTTGCAGCACCAGGAACAACACCAGCACCGGCAGCACCGTGAGCACCGAGCCGGCCATCATCAGCTCGGTGTCTTGCACGTGCTCACGCGACAAGCCCGCCAGCGCCACCGGCAGGGTTTGCAAGTCATGGTCGGCCAGCACGATGAGCGGCCACATGAAATCGTTCCACGAGCCCAAAAACACCAGCACCGCCAGCGTCACCACGATGGGCTTGAGCAAGGGCAGCACGATTTTGGTGAAGATGCGCCATTCGCCGGCACCGTCCATTCGCGCCGCTTCGATGATGTCGTCGGGGATGCCTTGCGCATATTGGCGCACCAAAAATATGCCAAACACCCCCGCCAACCACGGCACCAGCGCGCCCGCGTAGGTGTTGGTCAGGCCCATGTGCTTGAGCATCAGAAACAGCGGCATCATCGTCACCTGGCCCGGGATCACCAGCGCGCCCAGCAGCAGCTTGAAAGTTTGGTCGCGGCCCTTGAACTTGAGCTTGGCAAACGCATACCCCGCGCTCAGGTTGAAAGCCAGCGACAGCAGCGTGGCGCAGATCGCCACGAAGGCGCTGTTGAGCACCTGGCGGCCAATGCCACGCGCGGCAAACAGCTCGCGGTAGTTGTCAAGTGTGGCGTGCTGGGGCCACAGCGGCGGCGGAAAGTTGCTGGCCTCGCCCGCCACCATCAAGGATGCCGACACCATCCACACCAGCGGAAACAGCGTGGCGGCGGCGATCAATCCCAGCGCGCCATTCACCGCAATCGCCGGCAGCAGCGTCTTTTTCATGATGAGCCCCCCGATCTTTTGGAGACATGCATTTGCAGCACCGTGATGGCAAACATCAGCACGAACAAGATGAAGGCCACCGCGGACGCCGAGCCCAGGCTCCACCACTTGAAGCCCTCCTCGTACATGAAGTACAGCACCGTCACCGTGCGCTGCGCGGGCCCGCCCTGGGTCATCACGTAGGGCTCGGCAAACAGCTGAAAGTGGCCGGCCATCGTCAAAATGCTCACCACCAAAAGCATGGGCGCTATGCCCGGCAGCGTGATGTGGCGGAACAGCGCCCAGCCGCGGGCACCGTCCAGCCGCGCGGCCTCGTACAGGTCTTCGGGGATGGCCTGCAAGGCGGCCAGCATGATCACCATGTTGTAGCCAAAGTTCTTCCAGACCGACAACAGCACGATGGCGGGCATGGCCCACACCGGGTCGCCCAGCCAGTCAATCGGCGAGATACCCAAGCCACCCAGCGCGTAGTTGAGCAAGCCATAACGCGTGTGGAACATGTAGCGCCAAACCACGGCCACCGCCACCAGCGTGGTGACCACCGGCGCAAACAAGGCCGTGCGAAAAAACCCTTTGAAGCGCGACAGCTTGTGGTTGAGCAGCATGGCCGTGCCCAGCGACGCGGCTATGGACAGCGGCACGCCCACGATCACGAAGAAGAAGGTATTGGCCAGGGCCTGCCAGAACAGCGGTGTATTGAGCAGGCGCCAGTAGTTGTCAAAACCCACAAAGCGCAGGTTGCCCAGATCAGCCAGCGCGTAGATGTCGAAATCGGTCAGGCTCATGGCCAGCGCGGCCAACACCGGCAACGCAAAAAACACGCCGATGGCGATCAGTGCCGGCGCAACAAATACCCAGCCCACGGTTTGGTTTTTCATGCGCGGCCCTTTTTGTCCAGCATCCAGCGGCGTTTTTCAAGAATGCGGTCGGCGCGTTTGTCCAGCTCGGCGGGGGCGGCGTTGGCCGGCAAATCACCCTGCACCACGCGCTCGACCACGATGCGAATCTCGTTGCCAATGCGCTCCCACTCGGGCACCTTGGGCACGGCGCGCACGCGCTCCAGTTGATCGCCAAAAGCGCGGGTGTAGATGTCGCCCGATAGGGCCGAGCTGGCCTCGCCGGCCCAGGCCGACCGGCGCGGTGGCAGGTTGCCGGTGAGCGCGTGAAAGCGCTGCTGCACGGCCGGGCGCGACAAAAACTCGGCCACTTTCCAGGCGCTGACTTGCCGCGGCGAGCGCTTGAATATCGCCAGGCTGGAACCGCCGGCAATGGACGCGCCCGGCCCCGTGGGCCCGGGCAGCGGCGCGGTCATCCAGCTCAGCTGCTGGTGGGCTGGCAAGCGGCGCTTGAACTCGCCAATGTTCCAGGGCCCGGTGATGTAGAACGAAAAATAGCCCCGGCCAAACTCGTTCCAGACGTTGGCGATCTCGTTGTTGCTGGCCGGCGGCGCCAGGCGCTGGCTGAACATAGCCAGGTAAAAGTCCAGCGTGTTTTTGAAGCCATCGCCCCTGAAATTGCCGTAGCGCCCACCGTCGCGCAGCAGCGGTTCACCGGGCTGTTGCAGCGCCAGCGCCACCAGCGGGTCGTACTCGTTCAGTGGCAGCAGCAGGGCGTAGCGCTCGGGGCCCACCAGGCGCTTGATGGCGGTCAGGGCCGCCAGCCACTGGGCCCAGTCGCGTGGGGGTGCGTCAAAACCGGCCTGGGCCAGCAAGTCACGGCGGTAGAACAGCAAGCGCGTGTCCACGTACCAGGGCACACCGAACACTTGACCGTCCATCACGTTGGTGTCCCAGATGCCGTCAAAGTAATCAGGCCGGTTCACGCTGGGCGTGGTTTGCAGCAGTTTGTCGAGTGGCAGCAGCGCGCCCAGCGCCACCAACTCGGGCAGCCAGGTGTTGCCTACTTGCGCGATATCGGGTGTTGAATCGCCGGCAAACGCGGTGAGCAGTTTTTCATGGGCGGCCGACCAGGGCAGTTGCTCAACCCGCACCTCGATGTGCGGTTGCTCACGGGCAAAGTCAGTCAGCAGCTCGGTCACCACCTCGCCCTCGCGGCCCATTGCCCAAAAGCGCACCGGGCCGGTGGATTTGGGCGCGCAGCCCACCAGCGCGGGCGCAGCCAGGGTGGTGAGCGCGGCGCCTAAACCCAACGCGGAGCGGCGTGTAAAGCCAGCGCTTGGCGCTGGGGATGGGGCAGTGACAGGGCTAAATTTCACGTTGTCTCCAACCAGCCACCGGTAAAGCCCGCGCGCCGCAAACCCAGGCGCAGAGCGGGATGCGTGCGCATGGTCTTCCAAACCGTGCCGTGCCGGTGGTTGGCCACCATGGCGATGATCGGGCCTTGGTCGATGCCGATGTAATCGGTGTCCACCCAGCCAAAACCGTCGGCGTAGCGGCCATCGCTGAGCTTGGCGTCCTTGGCCCTGAAGCTGGTATTGAAGGCGTCTACAAAGCCGTATTGGCCGTAGATCACCGCGCCAAAACGCTGGCGCAGCGCGCGCAAGGTGGGCAGCACCAGCTCGGGCGCAAACGGCAGGCTGGACAGCGCGGCGGTGGGCGCGATGGTGCCGTCGTCAATGAACTCGGGCGCGTGCGGCGCGCGGGCCAGGTAGTCGTAAAACTGGCGCGGCCGGCCGCGGTAGTCGATTGCTTTGATGTTGCCCGGGCCGTCACAGGCGGTGAGGCCCCACACGGTGGCACCGTAGTCGTTCCAGCCCAAAGGGTTGGCCACGGCGTAGGCTTGTTGGGCCAAGGTGGCGCGGCGGCTGTTTTCAAAATAGTCGCTGCCGTGTTGGCGCATGAACGGGTCTTGCAGGCCCTTGAAATCAACCCAAACGTGGCTGTATTGGTGCCAAAACAGCGGCGCACCGGCGCCCAGGTGGGCAGGCTGGCCCATGTAGGGCGCCAGGTTGCGGCTGTAGGTGCGGGTGAACGCGGCCCAGGCTGCGGGCGCCACCGGGTAGGTGGGTGAGCCCAGCGCCAGCAGCACCATCAGCATGGCCTCGTCAAAGCCGGTGTAGTCGATGAAATCTTTAAAACCCGTGCCGGGCTTCCAGCCCATGCAGATCAAGTCCCCTCGCTGCTGCGCCCAGGGCCAGTTGACGCGGCCGTAGATGCGGCCGACCAGCGCGCGGATTTCGACCTCATCGGCGTCGTCGCCATCAAAGTAGGCTTGCGCGCACAACAAGCCGGCCAGCAGCAGGCTGGTGTCGATGGTGGACAGCTCGATGTTGGCGTTGAACCGGTGGCCGGTTTGCATGTCGAGAAAGTGGTAGAAAAACCCCTGGTGGCCCGCCATGCCCGATGCCTGCGGGCCTTGCGGCGCGTTGGCAAAAAAGCGGGCGGTATTGAGCACACGCTTGCGGGCCGCCACGCGGCTGACCAGCCCTTCTTCCACACCCACCACATAGGCTGTTAGCGCAAAACCCACCGACGCGATGCTGGCCAGGCGCGGGTTGCTGGGCCAGCGGTCGGGCACCAGGCCGTTGTCGGGGTTGGCGGTTTCCCAGAAAAAATTGAAAGTGCGGCGCTGCAAGTCATCCAGCAGCGCGGTGTCGTCGCCCAGCGCGGCGCCGCTTGCATCCAGCGCGGGGTCGCCGACGGTGCCAAGGTTCGTGCCAAGCAGGGCAACATCGGCGCAGCCGGCCAGCGCCAATGCGGCGGCCTGAGTCAGCCACGCACGGCGTGAGGGGTTGAATTTGTTGCCGGTCATAGCGGGTCGTCAAAAAAAAAGCCCGCACGGTGTCACCACCGCACGGGCCGTCAGTGCAAGGTCAGAACGAGTAACGCGCGGTCAGCTTGGCCGTGCGCATGGGGCCGGCAATTGAGCTCGGCGTGCCGACGTGGGCGTTGTCGCCGCCGTAGATGTTTTGCGGGTTGCCCGGGCCACCGCCCCAATCGTCATACCCACCCTGATTGACGGTGTTGAGCAGGTTCAGGATGTCCAGGCGGAACGACAGTTGCCCGATGCCCACCTTGATGTCTTTGGCCACGCCCATGTCGAGTTGCTTCAGGCCCGCGCCCCAGCCGGCTTCGCTGATGCACTGGTTGAAGCCTGCGGCGCAACTGGTGACGCGGTAGGGCAGGCCAGAGCCGAGGGTGGCTTTGCCCGACAACTTCAGGCCCCAAGGCAACGCACCATCAACCAGGCCGTTGGCCACGATGCGGTGGCGCTCAACATCCTTGCTGGGGTTCCAGGCTGAGGTGGACCGGCCGGCCGTCCAGTTGAAGATGTCGTTGGTCCACTCCTTGTTGGTGGTTTTGGCGTCGCTGTAGGTGTAGGTGACGCCGGCGCTCCAGCCCGAGCTTTGGGTGTAGGGTTTGTCGGCCTTGAGGTAGACGGTTTCGGTCTTGGCCTGGGTATTGAAGTCACCCAGGATCACGGTGCCGTAGCCCTTTGGTCCGCCAAACAGCGGGTCAATCGGGCTTTGGTTGCCGAAGCCACCTTGTGGGTCGCGGTTGCCACCCGACCAGGTGAACTGGTTCTTGGCGTGTGAGTAGGTCAAACCCACTTCGCCATTCCACTGGCCAATCGCCTGGCGTAATCCGGCGCTGATCTGGTCCGTGAACGGCATCTTGAAGTTGTTGTTGATGAGCCAGATCTCACCGCCGGGCACGGCGTTTTTCTGCATCTCGTCCAGGGCGTGGTTGGCCATGGTGCGGTCGTAGCTGCGGCCAACCCCGGCAAAGAGCACCGTGGCCCTGTCGCCAAGCACGTCAAACGACAGGCCCAGTCGGGGTGCGATGGCGCCCTTGTAGGGCTTGCGGCCTTGGCCTGTGGCGATGTAGTCCTCGATGTTCACACCACCTTTGGCCAAGGATTGCGCGTAGGTCTGGGTGGGCGTGGAGGGCAACTGGGCAACGCCGTTGTGGTCGGTGATGTCGGTGCGCCCATCAACGCCGCGCAGTGCCGTCACCCGGTCGGCCGGCGTCACGTAGCTGTTGTTGAGCATGTTGGACTCGTAGTCCCAGCGCACGCCCAGGTTCAGCTCAAGCTGTTTGGACACCTTCCAGTCGTCTTGCAGGTAGATGCCGAACTGGTTGTTCTTGAACTTGACGGGCACGGCGGGCAAGGCCGGGTCGATCGAGAAGTAGTCGGCTGCCGGGTTGCTGGCCAGCAAGCCGGTGATGGGCAAGCCGGTCACCGGGTCGATCATCTTCTTCAGGATGTCGACGCTGCGCGCGGTGCCCGACAGGTCAAAGGTGGACGCCTTGAATTTGGCGCCACTCTTGAGTGTGTGGCCGCTCAGGCCGACGTAGGTGAGGTCGTCCTGGAACAGCCAACCGGTTTGCTCACGCCGCTGCGCGTCGGGTGAGCCGCCCGTCCAGATGAACTCGCGGGAGGTGGTGGCGCTGGTCGGCACGTACCACTTGATCAAGGGCGACGAGCTGTTGGAATGGGGGTTCCACAGTGAATTCTCGTACCCCAGACGCGCCTCGTTGACCAGCAGATCGGTGGTCCATTCGTGCTTGACGTCAAAGCGCGTTTCGTTGTTGTCGCGGGTTTTGTCGTTGCCCGGGGCGCTCATGTTCACGTCTTCGGCGACAAGATCGCTCTCGCGGCGCACGCGGGCCGACACAGCCAGGTGCGAGTCGGGTGAGAGTTGAAAGTCCAGCTTGGCGAAAACCAGGTTCTCGCGGAACACCTGGTTGTGCGAACCGCGCATGTTCAAGAAGTCTTTGCCCAGGCCGGCGTTCGGGATCTTGCCGTCGACGTTGCCGAAGTTGACCGAGCGTGGGGCCGAAATGTCCTTGCCTTCATAGGAGACAAAGTAGTGCGCCACGTCCTCCTTGATGGCGCCGCCCAGGCTCAGGCCGTATTGGTCTTGGCTGAACTTGGCGCGGTCGTTGCCGTTGGCTTTGTTGGCGGCCTCGTAGGGGCTGTAAGCCACGAGGTTGGAGCCCGTGTGGTCGATGAAGATCTCACCGTGCAGCGCATTGGAGCCCGACTTGGTGATGGCCGTGATGGCGACGCTGGAGACCTGGTCAAACTCGGCTTTGTAGTTCTGTGAGATGACTTTGTATTCGGCGATGGCTGACTGCGGGAACGGGTTGCCGCGGGTGGAATCTTGCCCCGACACGCCACCGCGCAAGATGTAGTTTTTCTGGCTCACGCCGTCGATGAAGACGTTGACGTTGTCTTGATTTTGGGAGCCGCTTTGCAGCTTGGATTGCCCGGTGGCGGTGTCGGTTGTGAAGCGCACGCCCGGCGCCAGGTCGGCAAACGCGAGAAAGTTGCGCGAGATTTGCGGCAGGCTGTCGATCTGCTTCGTTGACACGCTGGTGCCCACCTCGGAATTGCGCACATCCTTGCGCTGCAAGGTGCCCACGATGCTGACCTGCTGCGCCTCCAGCGCCAAGTCCAGCGACGCCGTTTCACCCACGGCCACGGTGATGCTGACCGTTTTCTGGCCATCGATGCGGATCTCATACGAGCCCGGTGCCAGCCCGGCCAGCACGTACGAGCCGTCGGCCCGCGTCACGCTGCGGTAGCTGTTGCCGTTGGCCTGGTTGACGGCCACAACCGCCAAACCGGCTTGTGCCGACGCGCCGGCGCGGCTGATCTGGCCTTGCACGGTGGCCGTGCTCAGCTGGGCCTGGGCGGCGGTGCCGGCCAACAGCAGCGCCACTGCGGTGGCAAGGGCGTGGCGATGAAAACCTTTTCGCGGGTTTGATGATGCGGGGGTCATGCTGTCTCCTTCTGGGTGGTTTTCGGGCAGGGATCGGGGTCGGTGAGGCGGGCTTGCGTGGGTGCGGGGGTGCCTATGCGTGCGGCGCCGGGCTCAAGCGTTCAGGGCGGGCAGCACGATTGCCGCACCACCAACTCGGCGCGCAGGGTTTGGTGGTGGATGGCGCTGCGGCCGGGGTTCTTGATCGCGCTGGCCAGCCGGTCCATCGCCAGGCTGCCCAGCTCGGCAATGCGGATGCGCACGGTGGTGAGCGGGGGCGTCACGTAGCGGGCGATGGGGATGTCGTCGAAGCCGGTCAGGGCGATGTCTTGCGGCACGCGCACGCCCGCGTCAGTCAGGGCCGACATGCAGCCGATGGCCATCATGTCGTTGCCGCAAAACACGGCGGTTGGGCGCTGGGCCAGCGTGGCCAGCTCGCTGCCGGCGCGCCAGCCGGATTCCTCAGTGAAGTCACCGGGCAGCACCAGCTCGGGCGCGCCGGGCAACAACTCGGCCAGCGCCGAGCGGTAACCGCGCAGCCGCTCCTGGGCCTCGTAGTTGTTGTCGGGGCCGCTGATGAAGGCGACATGCCGATGACCACGCGAAATGAGGTGGCGCGTCATGGCAAGCGCGCCGCCGTGGTTGTCCACCGCAAAACTCGACTGGCCGCCCTCGGGCAGCCGGGTATTGATCAGCACCACGGGCAGGCCTTGCGGCAGGTTGTCGGCCAGGGATTCGGCGTTGATGTGCGGCGTCATCACCAGCAGGCCATCCACCCGGCCGTGCATGGTGCGCAACGCCGACGCGGCCTCGCTGGCGTCGCCATGCGAGCTGGACACCAGCAAATGCAGGCCACGCGCGCGGGCCTTGAGTTCGATGCCGCGGATCAGCTCGGAGAAGTACTCGCCATACAAATCGGGCAGCAGCGCGCCCACGGTGTGCGTGCGCCGGGTGATCAGGCTGCGCGCCGCCGACGACGGCATGAAGCGCAGCTCAGTGGCGGCGGCTTGCACACGCTGGCGGGTTTCGGGCGTGACGTTGGCCGCGCCATTGAGCGCACGCGACACGGTGGCCGCTGAAACCCCCGCTGCGAGGGCGACGTCCTTGATCGTGGTGGCCATGGGTTTGGGCGAGGACCGGGTTGGTTTTTGGCGGCCATTTCAGCGATGGGTGCGCCGTTGGTGAGTCAATGTAAACGGTTCCATGGAAATTCAGGCTACCCATTTACCCGGGTTTGTGGTGGGGGTGCATCAGGCGAATTGCTGCGGTTCGGGCGCATAAATGAGGCTGGGGCGCCTCGGGCCTGGGCTCGATCCGATCCGACTCGACTCGACTCGACGTGACCGGGCCGGGTTCGCGGTTGCGTTCGCGTTCGCGTTCGCGGTTGCGGTTGCGTTTCGTTGGGGAGCGCCTTGCAGGCGGCTGTTCTCGCTTTCTGCATTGCGCCGGGTATTCGCCCCGGCGGGCGCCTAACTTTCTTTTCGGGCCGAAAAGAAAGTCAGCAAAGAAAAGGGCCTGAA
>JAYWDK010000230.1:0-4857 GCA_043779845.1 Betaproteobacteria bacterium
ACTCGTTGTGTGGCCTGGGCCACACGCCTCGCCTGCGCCTAGCCCGACACAGAAACTCTCCCCGGCGCGGGCCCGACCCCAAGCCCGACAGGCTCCTAGGCGCTTCAGGCCGCCAACCGGCCTTGATCCAGCCGCAGTGCGCGCTGGCAACGCGACGCCAGCGTGGCGTCGTGCGTCACCAGCACAAACGCCGTGCCGCGCTCGCGGGCCAGGTTCAGCATCAGCGCAAACACGGCGTCGGCGCTGGCCCGGTCCAGGTTGCCGGTGGGCTCGTCGGCCAGCACGCAAGCCGGGCGGGTGACCAGGGCGCGCGCAATGGCCACGCGCTGGCGCTCGCCGCCCGACAACTGCGCGGGTTTGTGGTCCACGCGCCCGGCCAGGCCCACCGCCGCCAACGCCTCACGCGCGGCGGCTTGGGCAACAGCCACGCTTTGCCGGCGTATGCGCAAGGGCATGGCCACGTTCTCGAGCGCGGTGAACTCGGGCAACAGGTGGTGAAACTGGTAGACAAAGCCCAGGTGCCGGTTGCGCCAATCACCTTGCTCGGCGGCGCCCAGGGTGGATAAATCCCGGCCCATCAATTGCACCTGGCCGGCGCTGGGTTCATCCAGCGCGCCCAGCAAGTGAAGCAGCGTGCTCTTGCCCGAGCCCGAGGTGCCGACGATGGCCAGGGTCTCGCCGGCCCGCACGCTCAGCTCAACGCCTTGCAGCACCGGCACGTCCAGGCCACCATCGGTGAAGCGTTTCGACAAGCCCTGGCAGGCCAGCACCACGCGCATGGTGTCGTCATTCACGCTGTCGTTCACGACGTCATTCATACCATCACTCATAACGCAGCGCCTCCGCGGGCTTGACGCGGCTGGCGCGCCAGCTGGGGTAGAGCGTGGCCACAAACGCCAGCACCAGCGAGATCAGCGCGATCGGCAGCACGTCGGCCATGCGCGGATCGCTGGGCATGCGGCTGATCAGGTAGACGCTGCTGGGCAAAAACACCGTGCCCAGCAAGCGCTCCAGCGCGGGCACCAGCGTGCCGATGTTGACCGCCACCAGCAGCCCGAAGCCCACCCCGAGGGCCGTGCCGATGATGCCGCTGGCGGCGCCCTGCACCACGAAGATGCCCATCACCGAACGAGGGCTCGCGCCCAGCGTGCGCAGGATGGCGATGTCGGCGCGCTTGTCGGTCACGGTCATCACCAAGGTCGACACCAGGTTGAACGCGGCCACCGCCACGATCAGCGTGAGGATGATGAACATCAGGCGCTTTTCAAGCTGCACGGCGTCGAACCAGTTGCGGTTGGTGTGGGTCCAGTCGCGCACCAGCAGGCCGGCCGGCATGGCCTCGCTCAATTGCTGAGCCACCGCGCGCGCCTGGTGCAAATCGGCCAGCTTGAGCTGCACGCCGGTGGGGCCTTCAACGCGATACAGCCGCGCCGCGTCGTCAATGTGGATCAGCGCCAGGGCGCTGTCGTACTCGTAGTGCCCGGCCTCAAACGTGCCCGCCACGGTAAAGCTCTTGAGCCGGGGCACGGTACCGGCCGGCGTGATCTGGCCACCCGGGGCCACCAGCGTGACGGTGTCGCCCACCTTCACACGCAGCGTGCGCGCCAGCTCCACCCCCAGCACGATGCGCCAGGCGCCGGGAAGCAGTTGCGCCAGCACGCCGTCTTTGAGCTGCGCGGCCAGCGGCGTGACGGTGGCCTCATCGGCCGGGCTGATGCCGCGCACCACGGCGCCGCGCATCTCGTCGCCACGCGCGATCAGCGACTGCGCCGCGATGAACGGTGCGCCGGCCAACACGGCGGGGTTTTTGCGGGCCAGCGCAACGGTGGCGTGCCAGTCCGGCAGCGCATCCCCTTGCGGGCTGAACACCTCCACGTGCGCCACCACGCTGAGCATGCGGTCGGTGACTTCTTTCTGGAAGCCGTTCATCACGCTGAGCACGATGATCAAGGCCGCCACGCCCAGCGCGATGCCGAGCATCGACACGAAGGAAATAAACGAGATAAAGCCGTTGCGACGCCCGGCGCGCCCGGCTCGGGTGTAGCGCCAACCGATCTGCCATTCATAGGGCCAGTTCATGGGGGCTGCATGCTAACAGCGGGCCCAGTGCGGCCTTGGCGTGGTCTTGGCGTGGTTTGGCGCCGCCTGCAAGCCTGGAGCGGGCGCTCGATAATGGCCACCACATGCACCTCATCGTCCCCTTTGCCGGCACCGTGTCGGCCGCCGGCCAGCAGGCGCTGCACACCCTGTCGCTGCCCCACCTGGACCGCCTGCTCAGCCGTTTGTCGCCCGGCGCCGTGCTGGGCAGCGACGAGTTCAGCCCCAACACCCCGCACGAACAAGCCCTGGCCTTGGCCCTGGGCTGGCCGGCCAACCCACAAACCCTGCCCGACGTGGCCTTGCCCTGGGCGGCCCAGCGGGCTGGAGAGCTGGGCTTGCTTGATACCGGCCTGGCGCAAGCCGCCTGGGGCTTGCTGACCCCCGTGCACCTGCAAGTGGGCGCCGAGTTAGCCACCCTGACCGAGCCCGAAGGGCTGCAACTGGACGACGCCCAGTCACGCGAGTTGCTCAACATCGTGCGCCCGCTGTTCGAGACCGAAGGCTTCACGCTGCACTGGGCCGGCCCGCTGCAATGGCTGGCCACGCATGCGCTGTTTGACGGCCTGGCCACGGCGTCGCTTGACCGCGTGACGGGCCGCAACGTCGACCCCTGGCTGCCCGACCACCGCAACTCGCGCCTGCTGCGCCGGCTGCAAAACGAGGTGCAGATGTTGCTCCACAACCATGCCGTGAATGACCGCCGCGAGGCCGTCGGCCTGGCCACCGTCAACTCGGTTTGGCTCAGTGGCTGTGGCCGCGCACCGGCCGCAACAGTCGCTGTGACCGCAGCCATGACCACAGCCCCTGCGCCGGGCTTTCAAGTGGACGACCGCCTGCGCGCCCCGGCCCTGGCCGAAGACTGGGCCGCCTGGTGCGAAGCCTGGCGCGCGCTGGACGCCGGCCCGATCCAGCAACTGCTGCAAACCGGCGCCAGCGCCCAGCTCACGCTCTGCGGCGAGCGCTGCGCCCTGCCCTTCACGGCGCAGCCACAAAACCTATGGCAGCGTGCAGCAGGGCTTTGGCGCAAGCCGTCCATCCACCGCGTGCTGGAGGGCCTATGAGCCAAGCCCACCCCGCCACCGGCATCACCGCCACCACCGCCCCCACGCTGCGCACCCGCGACGTGCCGCCGCGCGCCGCCTACGCCCTTGAGCAAGCCGGCGTGCACCCGCTGCTGGCCCGCTTGTTTGCCGCGCGGGGCGTCAAAACCGCCGACGAGCTGGACGACGGCCTGGCCAAGCTGCTGCCGCCCAGCGGGTTGAAGGGCGCGCCCGAGGCCGCCGTGCTGCTGGCCGACGCCATCGCCCAAGGGCAGCGCTTTTGCATCGTGGCCGATTACGACTGCGACGGCGCCACCGCCTGCGCCGTGGCCTTGCGTGGCCTGGTGATGCTGGGCGCGCTGCCGGCCAACGTGGGCTACGTGGTGCCCGACCGCGCCGTGCACGGCTACGGCCTCACCCCCGCCATCGTTGACCTGGCCGTGGCCCAGCGCCCCGACGTGCTGGTGACCGTGGACAACGGCATCGCCAGCCTGGCCGGCGTGGCCCACGCGCGGGCCGCAGGGCTGACGGTCGTCATCACCGACCACCACCTGCCGGCGCTGCTGGCCGACGTGGTCGTGCTGCCCGACGCGAACGTGATCGTGAACCCGAACCAGCCCGGCTGCGGCTTTGCGAGCAAGAACCTGGCGGGCGTCGGCGTGATGTTCTACGTGCTGCTCGCGCTGCGCGCCGAGCAGCGCGAGCGCGGCGTGTATGCATCGCCCTCGCCTATGCCATCGGCCATGCCCTCGCCTATGCCCTCGCCCTTGCCATCGACTGCGAACGCAGCCATCGCGACATCGCCTCAGCCGCGCCTCGACACCCTGCTCGACCTGGTCGCCCTCGGCACCGTGGCCGATGTGGTGAAGCTCGACGCGAACAACCGCCGCCTCGTCGCCCAAGGCCTGCGCCGCATCCGCGCCGGGCAGATGCAGGCCGGCGTTGCGGCGCTGTTCAGCGCGGCCAGCCGTGACCCGCGACGCGCCAGCGGCTTCGATTTCGGCTTTGCGCTCGGGCCGCGCATCAATGCGGCGGGCCGCATGTCGGACATGACGCTGGGCATCGAATGCCTGCTCACCGACGACCCAGCCCGCGCCGCCGAACTGGCGACGCTGCTGGACGCGATCAACCGCGAGCGGCGCGACGTGGAAGCCGGCATGCGCGAGCAGGCCGAGGCGATGCTGGCCGCGCTGCTCCAGCGCGAAGGCGAGCGCCTCGGTGCGCCCAACGCAGGCCACGCCGGCGCGCCGAGCGCAGGCAACGCAAGCGCGCCGAGCGCGCTGGCCATCTTCGACCCGAGCTTTCACGAAGGCGTGGTCGGCATCGTCGCGTCGCGTTTGAAAGACCGCATCCACCGCCCCACCTTCGTGTTCGCGCGCGGGCAGGACGGTCTGTTGAAAGGCTCGGGCCGCTCGATTCCCGGCTTTCATTTGCGCGACGCGCTCGACCTGGTCGCCAAGCGCGAGCCCGAGGTGCTGAAGCGCTTCGGCGGCCATGCGATGGCGGCCGGCTGCACGATCGAAGAAGCCCACTTCGCGACCTTCGATGCCGCCCTGCAGCGCGTCGCCAGCGAGTGGCTCGACGCCGCCACGCTGTCGCGCACCCTGCTCACCGACGGCCCGCTCGGCATCGAACACTTCAACGCGCAGACCGTGCGCGCCCTCGATGCGCAGGTCTGGGGCCAGGCCTTCGAGGCGCCGCTGTTCCACGACGAGGT
>JAYWDK010000231.1:0-4852 GCA_043779845.1 Betaproteobacteria bacterium
TTGGGTTTTGTCATTTGAGGAAGAAGGCTTTGTCAGGCCAGACGATGTGCTGTTCGACCTGGTCGGCCATGAATTGATAAAACAAGTCACCACTGTGCAGGCGCTGCTGTTCGGCGTTGCTGTAAAGGGTGGTGGCGGGGCGCGCCAGGTCAATGCCGGCGTGCTCGGCAGTCACGCTGATGACGGCGCCGTTGGCTGAATCGCTGATGGTCATGACGTCCAACAAGCCAGACCAGCGCTGGCGCACGTCGAGCACGGCATAAGTTACCGGGTCAAAGATGGCGGTTTTGATGCGCACGGCTTTGCCCTGCACCAGCTCACTGAGCACCAGGGATACGCTGGTGCTGGGCACGCCCGATAGCTCAAAACTCAGGCCCTTGACCTCGGCCGGGGTGTCGGCCATGGGTGCGATCTTGCCCAGGCCCCTGGTGCCGTAGTAGGTGACGCCCCCGATTACGAGGTCGATGTTGCTGGTGTTGAGAAACAGCGGGGTGCTGATGTCCATTTCGATCAGCACGGCAATGGGTACCATGCCGCTGGCCAGCGCGGCGGCGGCTGCGGTGGATACGGTGCGCATCAGGTGGACTCGATCAGGGACAGGCTACAGCCGTCAATGCGGCCTACGCCCCATGACACAGGTACGCCATCGGCGGCCAGGCGGAAATCGGCGGTTGGGTAGTTCCACACGACAGCGGCGCCGCTGGCCATGGCCACACGCGCACGCGGCGCAAACTCAACAGTGATGAGCCCGGCGCCGTCGGCAGTGGCCGCTGCCATTACGCGCACCAACTGGCCGGCCAGGCTGAGCTGGTCGCCGGCTTGCAGCGTGGCCCCGGCGGTGGTTTGCACGGTGGCGATGTTGGCGAGCTGCGCCACGGCGGCATACAGCGTGGGCGTGCCGCGCAGCGTGCCCAGCGGCTGGGGGCGCTTTTGGTGGCCGATGGTGATGAGGTTGACGGGGCCCTTGAGGCGGTCAAAAAAGGCCTCAAATGCGGCACCAAGCGCAACATCGGTGCTGCCGGGCAGATCCATGCTGATGGCCCAGCGCTCACCCAGCAAGTCAACGGCCTGGGTGGCTTTGTTGTAGGGGCTGGTGAACACCAGCACGTTGGGGATGATGCGCATCTCGAACCGGTTGGGATACCAGCCGGGGGACTGGGGCCAGGCGTAGATGCTCATGCTGCGCGCCCGGTGGCGTTGAGGCGGCGGATGCGCTCAACGGTGGCGTTTTGGTTGGCTTTGAGCGCGGCGGCCACCTCACCCCGGCTCACGCCCTGGCCGACGTTGATGGTTTGGCCGCTGAAGTCAAACACGTTGCCCTGTGCAGATGCCTGACCACCGGCGGCGGGGTTGTAGGCGGCGGGGACTACGGCCTCGCCTTTGTGCAGCGTGGCCTGAAAGCCGTCATAGGGCACGCTGTTGGTGCCGGTTGCCAGCGGCACGCCGGTGAAAAATCTGACCGCGGCGCCCCACATGCTGCCGATGCCGCTGAGCATCGACGCCCCTCCGCCGGGTTTCATCATGTCGGCGTCCTGCATTTTGATGAATTTGCGCAGGTACTCCTCGGCCATGAAGCCGAACAAGCTGCTGAAGCTGAGTTTGCCGGTTTTGGCGAAGCTGACCAGTGCATCCTCCATGCGGCTGAGCGAGCCCGTGACCATGTGTTCGGCGTATTTGGCGGCGTTGCTGGCGTCGTCGCGGTAGTCGTTGAGGGCTTTGGTAATGCCGGTGTCACCGCTGCGGTTTTTGGCGTCGCGCTGGTCGCGCTGGGCCAGGCCCAAGGTGATGGTGGCCTCCGTTTGCAGGCCAAGATCAATCACGGCCTGGGCGTCGAGTGGCTTGCTGCTTCGCTTGGCGGCGGCAATGAGTTGTTCAAGCTCCAGGTGCTTTTGCATGGCAAACGTGAGCTTGTCTTGCTCAAGCGCCGTGAGGCCTAGCAAGCCCGTCTGAAAGGCATAGGCCGCTGACTCTTCACCCAGCTTGCGCACCATGTCGTTTACCGAGCGCTGGCTTTCTTTCCGCTGGATATTGTTGATGCGGTCATAGGCCCCAGCCAAGTCGGTGATGCCATCTTTTTTCGCAAGCTGCACGGCTTTGAGCTTCATGCTAGCGTATTCGCTTTCTTCGAGCTTCTTGACGGCTCGGTCAAGCTCTTGCAGGTACTTGGCATAGGCACTCTCTGCTACATCGCCCGCCTGGTGGATTGGCACCTGTGGTCGGTCGCCCTTCTTGGCTGGCGCCACTTTTTCACGGGCCTTGATGGCGTCATCGGCCATTTGGTCAAAGATGGCTTTGTTCTTGGCTGCAGCGTCTTGCCAGTTGCCCGTGATGGCGGCCATGGTGGCGCCTTTGGCGGCCTCGCCATAGGCTTGCAGCTGTTGGCCAAGGTCGCCCATGCCGGGTAGCTTGGCCATGCCCCGGCCAATAAACTCAACAAACCCGCCCCAGGTGTTTTGCATGGCGTTGACCGCTGCCACCCAGCTGAATTTGAGGTACTCCCAGGCGCTGACAAGGCCTGCCACCAGCGCAATACCGAACAACTGCACCGACAGGAATTGCTCACGCATCTTGCTGCCGATCTCCCACCCAGCCCAAGCGGCAAACAGCACGCCAGACACCAGCGTGGTTGCCATGATGGCGGTTTGCGCAAGGGTGGCGCCCACCACAATGGCGCCGAAAGATGCCACGATGGACGCACCAAATGTCATGGTGCCTGACGCTGCCACCAGGGCCATGAAACCACTGACCGCGGCAGCCGCAGCGCCCACCAAAGCAGGTACGCCGACAAACACCACAAAGTAAGCCGCCGTCACTTCAGCGGCCGTCTTGATCAAGGGGATGGACTTCTCCAGGGCGGGCAACAGATCAAGCACAAGCATGGTTTTGAACTGGTTCACCTTCTCACTGAGCCGGGCCATGGCCCGTTCAAAATGCTCGGCCTGGGCCGCTTGCTCAGTAGTGATCTTTGTTTGAAGTGATTGCTTCTCGCCAAGCTCGACTATGAACTTGGCAAGGTTAGCGCCGGTCTTTGTGCCAAACAGCTCCATCAGAATGGCTGTTTTTCCAGCCCCTTCGCCCATCTCGGCCAGCCGTTGGCTGATGGAGAACATCATGTCGTCGGGCCGCTTGAGCTTTCCGCTAGCGTCCAGCACGCTCATGCCCAGGGTGTCGAAAGTTTTGGCCGCCGAAACACTGCCGCCAGCCGCGTCGTACATGTGTTTGGACAGCTTTTGCAAGGCCCCCACCACCCCGTCCATGTCGGTGCCGGTTTGTTTGGCCACCGATCGGAACGCCGACAGGGTCTCAACCGTAGCCCCGGTTTGGTCGGCCATGGTTTTGAGCTTGGCCGTGGCCTCGATGGTGCCTTGCACCATTTCAACCAGGCCGCCAATGGACAGCGCTGCGCCGATGCCGCCCAACGCAGCTTTGGCCAGGCTGCCCGCAAACTCAATGCGCTTCATGGCCTGTTCGGCCACGTGCGCGGCCTTGCCCATGTCGTCGCTGAAGCGCGCGATGTTGGCTTCGAGTGAGACAACCAGTGATCCGATACCAGACATTGCGGGGGTCCTTTTTTTGAGAGATCAAGCGCGCCGAGCGGGTCAGTCGCGTCAGTGGCATTTGCCAAACATCTGCGCGTCGATCAACTGTGAGAGCTGCTCGGGATCCAGCTCGGCGCCCAGCACGGGCGGCGTGTCTTCAATGCTGGCGAGCGAGTTCCAGGGCATAAAGTCCAGCGGCAAGAAGGGCTGCGGGCGTTGCGCGCTGTCGCGGTGCACGTTGTAGGTGGCCGCAGCAACAGCGCCCGCCCGCAGATCATCAAAGTGGCTGCCAAAGGGCTCAAGTTCGGCGTAGGCCTGCCACTCGGCAAGCTGCCGGCTTGACATGCGGGTCAGCAGCTCATCGGGGTGCACCACCCCGAGGGCCAGGCTCAAGCGGAAGTAGAAGCGCCGCTCGGGGCGGCTTCGGAGTTTTTTGCGATGTCCTCCACCTCGGCTTGGGACAGCGCGTTGAGGCGCTGCGCCACGGTGAAGACGCGATCCAGCGCGGTGGCCGACTTTTCGCCCAGCTTCAGCACCTCACTGTCTGAAAACAGCCGGGCGCCCGCTTCATCAATCACGCACATGGCCACCAGGCGGGCGCGGATGTTGTCGGTGTTGACCTTGCGGGCCGTGCCGCTGCCCACACTGAGCGAGGCTTCAAAAGCGTCACGCTCACGGCCGCTCATGGTGCGCACGCGCGCGGTGCCGCCCCACTCAGGCACCGGCACATCTTCGGTCTTGTAGTCGGTGGCCGACAGGATCTGTTCTTTGGTCAGGAGGTTCATGGTTGTTCCGGGTGTTTGTTGGGTTGGGGAGTGAATCACGGGTGGTAGGCGAGCTTTGCAGCGGCCTCATCAATGCGCTGCATCAGCCGCTCTTGGATAACTTTGATGGCCTGGTCTTGGGTGCTTGCAAGGGCTGGACGCATGAACTGGTGCGCCGCTGATTTGCTGGTGCCAAACTCGACAAACGACCAGTAGTAGGCGTCCAGGTTGCGTTGCTTCTTGCCTACCGACTGCCACTTCTTGCCGCTGCGCACGCCAACGATCCAGACTTGGCGGGCTGGGTCAGATTCAGACCGCATCCACTTAATGTAGATGGCCCGCTTGAGCGTGCCGGGCGGTGGGTGGCCTTTGGTCACATCGCCGTGATACTCCGGCGCCCGCGTGACGGCCTCTTTGCGTACCACCTGGGCACCGCCGGCAACGGCACCGCGCAACACATTGCCGCCCACGAGCGCGGGCAGCTCACGCAGCGCGGCGGCCAGCTCACGCAGGCCGGCAATGTGGGTGTTGACATCTGGCACGGACGGC
>JAYWDK010000232.1:0-13182 GCA_043779845.1 Betaproteobacteria bacterium
CGACCTGGCGCGGCAGATCGGCGCCGTGCCACAGTCGGGCACGCTCGGAGACCGTGTCGGTGTCTGGATGCAGCATGTGGCCGCTTTCTGGGCGCGGGCTAGAGCTGGGCCAGCGTATAGCCGCCGGCATAACCAATGCGGTTGGCCGGCACCTGCAACAAATACTCAAACAAGGCGATGCCCCGGCTCAGCAGCGCGGCCGTCCACCAGGGTTTGTCGGCCTGGTGCCAGTGCAGTGGTCGACGCGGTGCGCAACTAAAGGTGGCCGTACCAGGCGTAAGTCATGAACAGGTTGGACCCGATCAGCAGGCCCACGGTTTGCAGGCTCACGGGCAAATTCATCATGGCGGGCTCAGCTTTTCGAGGCGTTGATCAGCCGTGGCGGGCAGGTAGGCGGCCAAGGGCCCCAAGCCCGGTGCGGCCAGGCCGGGCGCCAGGTCCAGCAAGGGCCGCAGCACAAAGGCGCGCTGTTGCAGGCGCGGGTGCGGCAGCGTCAAACGGGGCGTGTTGAGCACCGTGTCAGCGTACAGCAGCAAGTCCAGGTCCAGCGTGCGCGGCGCGTTGCGGTAGGGGCGCTGGCGGCCAAAGTCTTGTTCGATGGCTTGCAGCGCGTCCAGCAAGTCCAGCGGCGCCAGGGTGGTGCTGATTTCAGCCACAGCGTTGAAAAAATCGGGGCCGTGGGCGTCAACCGGCGCCGACCTGTAAACCGGCGACGCTTGCCGCAAGTGGCTGCCCGGCAGCGCGGCCAGCACCCGCAGCGCGGCCTGCAAGGTGGCGCTGGCCTGCCCCAGGTTGGCACCCAGGCCCACATACGCGCCAACGCGGTTCACGGGCGCCGCTCAGGCGTCGCCGGGTGGGCCGGCATCACCCGCGGCGGGTGTGTCAGCGCCGCCCGCGCCGGCAGGCTTGCGCCGGCGCCTGCGGCGCTTGCGTGCAGGGGCGTCGGTGGCAGCGGCCTCAAAGTGTTCGGCGTCGTCGTCGTGGGCGTCCGAGCCGGCATCGGCGTCCGCGTGCAAATCAGCGCCCTCGCCTTCAGTCAAAGATGCATCCGCTTGCTGCCCGGCAGGCTTGGCGGTGCGTGGGGACGGGGCCTTTTTGGGTCTGTGGCGATGGGCCTCGCGCAGCGCCGCCAGCAGGGCTTCGCGGTCTTCGTCGCTGCCCATTGAAAAGTCTTCCCACCACTCGGCCAGCTCGGCGGGCGCTTCACCCACGTCGGCGCGCAGGCGCAAAAAGTCAAAGCCCGCACGGAAGCGCATTTGCTCGATCATCGACTGCGCGGTGTTGGCCTGCCGGCGCTCCAGGCGCGGCTGCATCATCCAGATTTCGCGCATGTCGGCGCCCAGCTTGCCGCGGCCCGAGATGTCGCCGATGCGCGCATCAAACACCGCGTCCACCGCTTGCTGCAAGGCTGGCACCGCGTGCTCGCCGTCGGCTTGGCGCTGCTGCCAGCCGGCCAGCACGTCATGCCACAGCAAGCAGGCCAGCAAGAAGCTGGGCGCCACGGGCTTGCCCTCGCCCACGCGGCGGTCGGTGTCCATCAGCGCCTGGCGGATAAACGCTTGCTGGAGCGGCGTGCTGCGGGCTTCATCAAACACGGCGTCGAGCACCGGAAAGACGTTGCGGTGCAGGCCCTGGGCCTTGAGCGCCTCGATGCTGGCCAGCGCGTGGCCGGTTTGCAGCAGCTTGATCATCTCGTCGAACATGCGCGAGATCGGCACGTTGGCCAGCAGGGGCGCGGTTTCGGCGATGGGTGCGCCGGTGCGTTTTTCAAACTTGAAGCCCAGCTTGGCGGCAAAGCGCACGGCGCGGATGATGCGCACCGGGTCTTCGCGATAACGCGTGGCCGGGTCGCCGATCAGGCGCAGCAGGCCGGCTTTGACGTCGGCCAGGCCACCGTGGTAATCAACCACGATCTGCGTCTCGGGGTCGTAGTACATCGCGTTGATGGTGAAGTCGCGGCGCGCGGCGTCTTCGATCTGCGGGCCCCAGACGTTGTCGCGCAGCACGCGGCCGCTGGCGTCAACGGCGTGGGCCGAGCCGGCCAGCGCGGCCTTGCTGGTTTTTTCATTGCCGGTGACTTGCGTGGCCTCGCTGTTGTCCATGTAGGCGCGGAAGGTGGACACCTCGATCACCTCGTGGTCACGGCCCCGGCCGTGGATCACATGCACGATGCGAAAGCGCCGGCCGATGATGAACGCGCGCCTGAACAAGCCCTTGACCTGCTCGGGCGTGGCGTCGGTGGCCACGTCAAAATCCTTGGGGCGCAAGCCCACCAGCAGATCACGCACGGCGCCGCCCACCACGTAGGCCTGGAAGCCGGCTTGTTGCAGCGTGCGCACCACCTTGACGGCGCGGTCATCCACCAGCGTGGAGTTGATGTGGTGCACGCTGGCGGGCACCTCAACACGTTTGCCGGCCGGGATGCCGAAGACGGGCGCGGCCGGCGTGGCCGTGCTGGCGGACGCGCTTGCGGCAGTACTGGCGGCCTTGGCCGTGGACGCGCCCGGCGACGCCGGCTCAGCGGCGCCTGAGGCGGCTTTGCCCAGCAGGCGATTGATGAATTTCTTGATCATGCAAACAACCTCAAAATGCGCCAGCCGCGGTCTTGGGCAATGGCCTCAAGTGCTGGACTGGGGTTGGTGGCCACCGGCTCGCTCACGATGTCGAGCAGCGGCAGGTCGTTGGTGGAATCACTGTAAAACACGCTGGACTCGAAGCCGTCAAGTACATGCCCCAAGTCGGCCAGCCAACCAGACACACGCGCTATCTTGCCGTCGCGGAACGAGGGCACGCCCCGGATGCGGCCGGTGGCAAAACCCGCGTCGTCTTGCTCAAGCTGCACGGCGATCAGGTGCTCAACACCCAAGGCCGCAGCAATGGGCCGGGTGATGAACTCATTGGTGGCCGTGACGATGGCGATCAGGTCACCGGCCGCGCGGTGCTTGTCCAGCAGCGCGTGCGCTGCGGGCAGCAACTGCGGCAGCATCACCTCGGCCATGAAGCGCGCGCTGGCGGCTTGCTGCTCGGCCAGGGTGCGGCGGCGCCAAGCGTTGGTGGTGAAGTCAATGTACTCGTTGATGTCCAGCGTGCCGGCTTGGTACTGGGCGTAAAACGCGTCGTTGCGGCGCCGGTGCGTGGCGGCGTCCACCCAGCCCAGCGTGACCATGAACTCACCAAAAGCGTGGTCGGAATCACCGCGGATCAGCGTGCCGTCGAGGTCAAACAAAGCGAGGTTCATGCGGGGCGCCCCATCAGCTTGGTTGACGCCGGGGCGGCCGCAGGCCCGTTCGATTCTTCGGCCAGCATCTTCTTGAGCAGCGGCACGGTGACCGCGCGCTGCTCGGCCATCGCAAAGCCATCCAGTCGATCCAGCAAGTTCATCAAGTGGCCCATGTCGCGCCTGAAGCGCGTTAGCAAATAGTCCATCACCTCGTCCGACAAAAAGATGCCGCGCCGGTCGGCCTCGCGGCGCAGGGCGGCGCGGGTTTCAAGTTCGGCCAGCGGCTGAAGCGCAAACACGTGGCCCCAACCCAGGCGGCTGCGCAGATCGTCCCGCAAGGGCAGATCAACGGGCGGCACGCGGCCCGCCGCCGCCCATTGCACCCCAAAACTGCCGGCCTCCACGAACAGCGCAAACGCGGCTTGCTGGTGCGCGGCGTCCAGCGCGTCGCAGCGGTCGATCACCACCAGGCGCCAGGCCTCGTTCAGCACCCAGGGCAGCGGATCGGCGGCGTCAAACCAGCCTACTTGATCACCGCAGGCCTGGTGTTGGGCCGCCACAGCGCGCAGCAACCGGGTTTTGCCGGTGCCGGCCTCGCCCCACAAATACACCGGCGTGGGCACGCCGGTGTGGTGAACCAGGGCGTGCAGGTGCTGCACGGCGGCGGCATTGCGGCCCACCACCAGGGTGTCAAAACCATCGGCAGGCGGCGGTGCGATGGGCAGTGGGATCTGCTTCATGCGCCGATCAACCCTTGAACAAGGGGCTGGCGAGGTAGGCGTGTATCGCGCGGCGCAGCGCCACCACCGCCACCGCGCTGGCCGGCAACGCGATCAGCACGCCCACGAAGCCAAACAACTGGCCAAAAGCCATCAGCGCAAAGATCACCGCCAAAGGGCCCAGGCCAATGCGCTCACCCACCAACTGCGGCGTCAGCACAAAGCCTTCAAGCAACTGGCCCACGCCATAGACCGCCACCACCGCCAGCACCCCCGCCAGGCTGCCAAATTGCAGCAGCGCGGCCAGCAGCGCCAGCACCAACCCAATGCCAAAACCCACATACGGTATGGCCACGGCCAAACCCGTGAACACGCCCACGGGCAGCGCCAAATCAAACCCGGCAATCGACAGTGCCACGGCGTAGTACACCGCCAGCACGGCCATCACCAGCAACTGGCCACGCAGGTACTGGCCCAGCACGGCGTCGCATTCAGTGAAAAACCCACCCACTGTCTGGCCCATGCGCGGTGGCACCAGCCTGTGCACACGCCGGGCCAGCGCTGGCCAATCCATCAACAGATAAAACAGCACCACCGGCACCAGGATGGCGTTGCCCAGCACCGACAACAGCACGCTGCCACCGATGCGTGCCGAGGCCAGCGCGGTGCTGAACCAGTCGCTCATGTTGGCGTCCAGCAGATGCGTGAACCAAAGCTTGATGTTGGCGGCGTCAAGCGCCACGGTGAACCCAAACCGGGCCAGCAGCGGCGTCAAGCCTTGCACCAAATCCTCCAACAGGGGCGGCACCTGGGCCTTGATCAGCGGCAACTCCTTGGCCATCACCGGCACGATCAGCAGCAAGATCGCGGCGCCCAGCAGCAAGGCCAAGCCCTCAACCAGCAACACTGCCAGCAGGCGCGGCCAGCGCCGCGAGGCCAGGGCCTCGACCATCGGGTGCAGCATGTAGGCCAGCACGGCGGCCACCACGAAGGGCGTGAGCACCGGCGCCAGCAGCCACAGCAGCAGGGCTGCGCTGCCGGCAAGCACGGTCCAGAGCAGGGTTTGGCGTTGGGCGGGTGTGAGGTTCATCGACTAGAAGGCTGCGGCGCGCCAGGCCTAACGGCGTGCGCGCCGCCATGGCCTTGTGCGGCCCAGGCACGACGTTGGCTTTTGCGGCACGGCCATGCACCAAAGCGCAGCATTGTAAGAGGCCGTGTCAATGCAACCAGGGCGTGTCGTTGCGCCGCAGTTCGGTCAGCCGCTCGGCCAAGGCGCGGGCGTCGTCGGCGCCGGGCCGCAGCGCAAGGTAAGCGGCCAGATCGGCCACGGCCTCGACCGGCCGGCCCAGCTCGGCCCAGGTCAGGCCGCGGTCGCGCCGCTGCTCGGGTGCGTTAGGCAGCAGCAAAACCAGGCGCTGCATCACCGCCAAAAGACGCGGCCAGTCTTCGGCGGCGCGATGGATTTCTTTGAGGTTCATCAGCAGCCGGGCCAGCACGTCGCGTGGCGGCGCGGTCTGCAAAAACAGGCCAAGCGGCGTTTCGAAATCGCCCGCCAAACCCATGCCCGCGCGGAACGGCAGCAGGCGTTCATCCAGCTCGTCACGCGACAAGGATCGGCCATTGACCGGATCAACCACCACCTCGCCCTCGGGCATGCTGAACTTGACCAAAAAATGCCCCGGAAATGACACGCCGCGCGCCACCAGGCCCAACTGGCCGGCCAGCTCCATGTAGACCAGCGCCAGCGTGATGGGAATGCCGCGCCGGGTGGCCAGCACTTCGTGCAAATAGCTGTTGCTGCGGTCGTAGTAGTTGTTGACGTTGCCGGCAAAGGCCAGCTCGACAAAAAAGTATTGGTTCAGCGCACGCAGGCGGCGCAGCGGCGTGGCGTCGGCGGGCAAGCGCGCCAGCAAGCGCGCTGCGAGGCGGTCCAGGTCGGCCACCACGGCTTGTGGGTCCAGCGTGGGGTGCTCGTCTTGCGCCACGCAGATGGCGGCCTCCAGCAGCGCAAAGCCCTGGTCTTCAGCCACCAGCGCCTCAAAGTAGGCCAGCGCGCTGGGGGCTTGCAGCTGAAGGTGCTTGATCATGTGGCGTCAATCTTGGCGCATGAAGCTGCGCGGCCGCAAGCCCAGCAATGCCAGCACGGCAAAGTACACCGCCGCCGACGCTGCCAGGGCCAGCGCCATGGCGCCGGCACGCTGGGCCTCGTGACTGCCTAGCGCCAGCCAATCAAAGCGGTGCGCGGCCAGCGCCATCAAGCCGCCCATCACCACGCAAGCGGCCATCACCTTGAGCGCAAACAAGGCCCAGCCGGGCTCGGGCGAATAACTGCCCCGGCGTTTGAGGCCCCACAACAACACCAGCGCATTGGCGTTGGCCGCCAGGCCGATGGACAGCGCCAGCGCGGCCACGCCCATGCCCAGGCCCCGGATCAGCGCCAGGTTCAGCAATTGGGTGAGCACCAGCGCGCCAATGGCCACGCGCATGGGCGTGCGCATGTCTTGCTGCGCAAAATAGGCCGGCGCCAGCACCTTGATGGCGACGAGGCCCATCACGCCAGCGCCCCAGCCCATCACGGCCAGCGTGGTGGTGTGCACGGCGTGGGCGTCAAACGCGCCCCGGTGAAACAACACCGCCACCATCGGCTGGGCAAATACCAGCAAGGCCACGGCGCAAGGCAAGGCCAGCATCAGCACCAGGCGCAAGCCCCAATCCAGCAGGCCTGAATACGCCTGCAGCTTGCCCTGCGCCTTGGCGGCCGCTAATTGCGGCGTGAGCACCACCCCCAGCGCCACGCCCAGCAGCGCGATGGGCAGCTCCATCAGGCGGTCGGCATAGACCAGCGTGGCCACCGAGCCCGTGCCCATGTGGCTGGCAAGCTGTGAATTGATCATCAGCGAGATTTGCGCCACCGACACGCCCAGCAAGGCGGGCGCCATCTTGGACAAGATGCGTCGCACGCCCGGGTGCATCCACGCCGCGCGCAAGCGGCCCAAAGTGACGCCCACGCGCGGCAACATGCCAATGGCCCGCAGCGCCGGCAGCTGGATGCCGAGTTGCATCACGCCACCCACCATCACGCCAACGGCCAGCGCATACACCGGCTCGATGCCGTGCGCGCGAAAAAACGGCACCAACAGCAAGGCCGCGCCAATAACGCACAGGTTGAGCAGCACGGGCGTGAAGGCCGGCACAGCAAAACGCTTCCAGGTATTGAGCACGCCCGAGGCCAGCGCCACCATCGACATGCAGCCGATGTACGGGAACATCAGGCGCGTCATCACTGTGGCGGCGTCTTCGGTGGCGGGCGTGAAGCCCGAGGCCAACAACCACACCAGGCCAGGCGCGGCCACGATGCCGACCACGCAAGTGACCAACAGCGCCCAGGCCAGCACGGTGGCCACGGCGTCCACCAAATGCCGCGTCACCTCGTCACCCTCGCTGGCGCGGCTGGCGGCCAGTAGCGGCACGAACGCCTGAGAAAACGCGCCCTCGGCAAACAGGCGGCGCAGCAAATTGGGGATGCGGAAAGCGATCTGGAACGCGTCCATCATGGCCGAGGTGCCAAACAGCGCGGCGCCGATTTGCTCGCGCACCAAGCCAGTGATGCGTGAAATCAGCGTGAGCGCCGAGACGGAAAAAACAGCCTTGAACAGGTTCATGCGGGTCAGCCGAAGCGTGGAGTTACCCGGCGCGGGTTCGTTGGCGGCCCGCTCAGACAACGGGCGCGCAAGCCCGTTGAAGCGCGAGCGCGCTGAAAGTGGGAGCTAACCGACATTATAAGAAGGCGCTGCCGGCGGCCTTTGCCATCAGCGCTTGCTGCTGCTATACTCGTCGGCTCTGTTCCATCCGGATAAAGTACTGCAATGGCAACCGCTTCCAAAGCCAAGAAAAAAATTGTTCGTCTTGCCTCGGGCCGCAAGCGCGCTCGCCAAGACGTCAAACTGAACGCCGCCAATACGTCGCTGCGCTCGAGGTTCCGCACCGTTGTCAAGAACGTGCAAAAAGCCCTCGATAAAGCAGCCGCTGGTGGCGACAAAGCCGCACCGGCCGCACTGTTCAAGACCGCCCAGAGCGTGATTGATTCGGTGGCTGACAAAGGCATCTTCCACAAGAACAAGGCCGCTCGTCACAAGAGCCGCCTGTCGGCCAAGATCAAGGCGCTTGCCGTTTCAAACGCAAGCGCCGCCGCAAGCACTGCGTCTGCCTGATTTAGTTCCGGATGGCCAGTAAAAAGCCCGCGTCAGCGGGCTTTTTGTCGTTTGGCGCCGTGATCGTGCAAAAGCCCAACCGGCGCGGCGATGTCGTCAAAGCAAGCCGCCGAGGCGAACGCGCCGCCGCTGTCTCAAGCCGCGGCAGGCTTCTCGGCCGGATCGGGCAACAAACAAGCCTCGACCACTTGCAGTTCGTTGTCGCGCGCAAAGCCCATCACAAAATCCCAGGCCATGGGCTCAATGTCGCGCAGCGCCTCGTTGACGATCACGCATTTGATGCCCTCGATCACCCGGGGCACGCAGTACGGCGAATAACCAATGTGCGCGCCAATGCCGCCCGCCGCGCCCTTGGGGCGAAAACTCGACAACGCGCCTGCCAGGCGCTCGGACCAGTCGCTGGGGCGGAAGGTTCGCCCCGCCAGCGTCAGGCCCTGAATGAAAAACTCGCGCGGTTTTGGGGCTGACATGCGGGCCGAAGGTGAAGAAGCAGGCGTGGGCAGGCCGATTGGCAAGGCAACGGGCCGCAACTGACGACGGCCCACCATCGGGTAAACCGCTATTGTGCCGTGGAACTGTTGCGGTGCAGCAAACATAAGTCCCCCTTTGGGCTGATCGAACTCTTGCTTTCGGCCGGCTCGAGCCCCGCTTTAGAATCAAATTCCCTAGGACTCCGTCGGGCTTGGGGTCGGGCCCGCGCCGGGGAGAGTTTCGGCGCCGGGCTAAACGCCGGCTGTGCGTATGGCCAAGCCACACAACGAGTCGGCAACGACGCCTGGTGCCTGAAATCGCCCCGGCCCTTCGGGTTGACCCCAAGCCCGACAGGCTCCTGGCTGGCGCACTGCCGTGCTGGCAAGACGCCGGCTTTTTTTGTTGTTTGATCCCTTTTGCTCGGAGACCCTTGATGACGTCCCACCTGATGAACACCTACGGCCGGCTGCCTTTTGCGATTTCGCATGGCCGAGGCTGCCGCGTGTGGGACACCGAGGGCCGCGAATACCTCGATGGCCTGGGCGGCATTGCCGTCAATACGCTGGGCCACGCCCACCCCAAGCTGGTGCCCGCGCTGCAAGACCAGGTCGCCAAGTTGATCCACTGCAGCAACTACTACGCAGCACCCATGCAGGAGGCGCTGGCCACCAAGCTGTGCGAGTTGTCGGGCCTCGACAAAGTGTTTTTTTGCTCGACCGGACTGGAAGCCAACGAGGGCGCCTTGAAGATCGCGCGCAAGTTTGGCCACGACAAAGGCATTGAGCGGCCCGAAATCATCGTCTACGACAAAGCCTTTCATGGCCGCTCCATCGCCACGTTATCGGCCACCGGCAACCCCAAGGTGCAGGCCGGCTTCGGGCCGCTGGTGGAGGGCTTCGTGCGCTTGCCGCTGAATGATCTGGACGAGGTGCGCGTAGTGGCCCGCAGCAACCCCAACGTGGTGGCGATCTTTTTGGAAACCATTCAGGGCGAAGGCGGCATCAACCCAACGCGCTGGGATGTGCTGCGGGGCCTGCGCCAGATCTGCGACGAGCAAGATTGGCTGCTGATGCTCGACGAGGTGCAGTGCGGCATCGGCCGCACTGGCAAATGGTTTGCGCACCAGTGGGCCGGCATCAAACCCGACGTGATGCCGCTGGCCAAGGGCCTGGGCTCGGGCGTGCCGATTGGCGCCATCGTGGCCGGGCCGCGCGCGGCCAACGTGCTGCAACCCGGCAACCACGGCACCACGTTTGGCGGCAACCCGCTGGCCATGCGCGCGGGCATCGAGACGCTGCGCATCATGGAAGAAGACGGCCTGATGGCCAACGCGGCGGCGATGGGTGAGCGCCTGCGCTCAGGGCTCACCGAGGGCCTGGGCCAGGTGGTGGGTTTCAAAGAAATCCGCGGCCAGGGCCTGATGATCGGCATCGAGCTGGACCGCCCGTGCAATGAGCTGCTGCTCAAGGCAGCAAAGGCCGGGCTGCTGCTCAGCATCACCGCCGACAGCGTGATCCGCCTGCTGCCGCCGCTGATCATCAACGCCGCCGAGGTGGATGAAATCGTCGCCATCCTGGTGCCGCTGGTGCGGGACTTTTTGGCCACGCCAAAGCCCTGAAGCCCGCCTGAAGCCCGCTTGAATCGCGCATGAAACCCGGAAACAGCCTGATGAAGCACTACCTCCAGTTCAAGGACTTGCGAGCCGAGGAATACGCTTATTTGTTCGAGCGTGCCCGCATCATCAAAACCCGCTTCAAGAATTACGAGCGCTACGCGCCGCTGGTGGATCGCACGCTGGCGATGATTTTTGAGAAGGCCAGCACGCGCACCCGTGTGAGTTTTGAGGCCGGCATGTACCAGCTGGGTGGCTCGGTGGTGCACCTGACCACCGGCGACAGCCAGATGGGCCGCGCCGAGCCCATTGAAGACTCGGCGCGCGTCATCAGCCGCATGGTCGATCTGGTGCTGATCCGCACCTACGAGCACACCAAGATCGCCAGCTTTGCGGCGCACTCTCGGGTGCCGGTGATCAACGGCCTGACGAATGAGTTTCACCCCTGCCAGATCCTGGCCGACCTGTTCACCTACATCGAGCACCGGGGCAGCATCACGGGCAAGGTGGTGGCCTGGGTGGGTGACGGCAACAACATGGCCAACACCTGGCTGCAAGCGGCCGACATCCTGGGTTTCACGCTGCACATCAGCACGCCGGGCGGTTACGGCGTTGACCCCACTGTCGCCGGCATCACCTCACACGCCTGCTACAAGGTTTTTGCCGACCCGCTTGAGGCCTGCCGAGGCGCCAACCTGGTGACCACCGACGTGTGGACCAGCATGGGCTACGAGGCCGAAAACGAAGCCCGGCTCAAGGCCTTTGCCGACTGGCGCGTGGACGCCGAAATGATGGCCGCAGCCCACCCCGATGCCTTGTTCATGCACTGCCTGCCGGCGCACCGCGGCGAAGAGGTGGACGCCGACGTGATTGACGGGCCGCAGTCGGTGGTGTGGGACGAGGCCGAGAACCGCATGCATGCGCAGAAGGCGCTGATGGAATATTTGCTGCTGGGCTGCATCGGCTGACATCGCCAAGCCCACCCCGCATCACCCCCTGCCCTCCGGGCCAACACCATGAATAAATCAAACTTCACCTTGGCCGCCGGGGCGCTGGCTGCGGCGCTCAGCTTGGGCGCCGCCCAAACCGTCGCACAACCCGCCACACCAGCCGCCACACCAGCCGCCGAGCCCACCGTCAAAGGCCCCGAAAGCGTGGCCGACTGGAACAACGCGGGCAACGCCTTCATCGCGGCTGGCAAGGCGCTGCAAGACCCGCCCCGCCGCGCCAAAAACGTCATCATCTTCATCGGCGACGGCATGGGCATCGCCACCCAGACGGCGGCGCGCATTCTTGAAGGCCAGCTCAAGGGCAAGACCGGCGAGGAGAACCGCCTGTCGTTTGAAACCCTGCCCTACAGCGCTTTGTCCAAAACCTATTCATGGGACCAGCAGACCTCGGATTCAGCGCCCACGGCCACCGCCATCTTCACAGGCCACAAGGCCCGCGACGGCATGCTCTCGGTGAACCACACCACCGCGCGCGGCGAGTGCGACGCCGCCCAGGTGGATGCGCGCGCGCTGACCACCATCCTGGAGCTGGCCGCCGCCCGCGGCCTCACCACCGGCGTGGTGTCCACCGCCCGCCTCACCCATGCCACCCCCGGCGCCACCTACGCCCACACGGCCATGCGCGACTGGGAGGCCGATTCCAACATCAAGCCGCCCGGATGCACCACCCGCGACATCGCGCGCCAGCTGATCGAGCTCAAGCCCGAGGTGCGCAACAGCCTGAAAGTGGCGATGGGCGGTGGCCGCACCTACTTTTTGCCCAAAACCGACGCGGACCCCGAATACCCCAGCACCCAGGGCCGGCGCAACGATGGCCGCAACCTGACCCAGGAGTGGGTCAATACGCGCGGCGCGGGCGCGGCCTACGTGTGGAACAAGGCGCAGTTCGACGCCATCGACCCGGCCACGTCGGGCGCGGTGCTGGGCTTGTTCGAGCCGTCACACATGCAGTACGAGGCCGACCGCGCCACTGACCCCGCCGGCGAACCGTCGCTCACCGAGATGACCGACAAGGCCATCCGCTTGCTGCAAAAGAGCGGCGACAAGGGCTACTTCCTGCACGTGGAGGCCGGCCGCATCGACCACGCCCACCACGCCGGCAACGCCAGGCGCGCGCTGGAGGACACCATCGAGCTGTCCAACGCCGTGCGCCGGGCGATGGCGCTGACCAGCGAGCAGGACACGCTGATCCTGGTCACCGCCGATCACAGCCACACCTTCACGATTGCCGGCTACCCGCATCGCGGCAACAACATCCTGGGGCTGGCGCGGGGCGTGGCCAACGTGGATGGTGATCCGCCGCGTCTGTCGCTCGATGCCAATGGCCTGCCCTACACCACGCTGGGTTACGCCAACGGCCCCGGTTACCGCGGCCCGCAAGCCCGCGCCAACCTCAGCAGCGTAGACACCACGGCGCTGAACTACCTGCAAGAAGCCACCGTGCCGCTGGGCAGCGAAACCCATGGCGGCGAGGACGTGGGGATCTGGGCACGCGGCCCCATGGCCTACCTGGTGCGCGGCAGCATGGAAGAAAACTGGATCTTCCATGTCATGCGCGAAGCGTTTGGGTTCTGACCACCTGACTGTGGTCGCGGCCACCAAACCAGCCCGGCGACGCCTGGGCGCGCTGTGGCTGGCGGGCACGCTGGGCCTGACCCTCCACGCATACGTTCACAGCCAAGGCCACGATGGCGCGCTGCCGCCGGCCCAAGGCCGCGCCGCTGAGGCGTTAGGCGACGCCACCGATCAAGCTGCCGTGCCCGACATCGCGGCGCGCTTTCGGGTCACCTTGACGCCGCGCGGCGGCCGGGCGCAGGTGCAGCAATGGTGGCTCAACCGCAGCACCCACGAGATTGGCTGGATCAAAGGGCCCAACACCGAAGAAGTGTGGCGCCGCGACAGCAGCGGCATCCGGCTTGAACGGGTGATGCGCGCCGAT
>JAYWDK010000233.1:0-13149 GCA_043779845.1 Betaproteobacteria bacterium
TGGTGAGCGAGGAGTACCTGATGACCTTGGAACGAAAGCACTTTTGCGCGCTGCTCGAGCACCCCAAATCGCAAGAGCGAATCATGGGCCTGCTGCAAACCGGCAAGCCGGTGCGCAACTGATCTTCACCGCTGCCCCCTGAATCAGCAGCCACAAGCTTGCGTGTCCTCGTGATGCTCAAACCAGCCGATGCACTGCCTAGTTCCCTCTCCCGCACGCGGGAGAGGGTTAGGGTGAGGGCGCGTGAATTGCGTCAGGTCTCACCCGATGCCGAACGTGCTGTCTGGCAGCGTTTGCGAGGGCGCCAGCTGGGCGGCTACAAGTTCCGACGGCAGCACCCAATAGGGCCTTGGTTTGTAGACTTCGCCTGCATTGAAGCGGGGTTGGTGATCGAACTTGACAGTGGCCAGCATTTTTCAATGGCTGGCATGCAGGCCGATCAGCGGCGTTCGGCTGGACTGTTGGCCAACGGATTTCATGTCATGCGCTTTACTGACCGTGACGCGTTGATGGCCCGCGACGCCTTGCTGACCCAGGTACTGGATTGGCTGCAAACCAATCGCCCTCACCCCAACCCTCTCCCGCCAGCGGGAGAGGGGGCCCGACCCACCCTCTCACTGCCGGTCGACGGCGCAAAACCCATGCTTTCACCGACCGGTGGTGGGTCAAGTCAAATTTCGAAGGACTGAACATGAACCATCAAATTCAAGACGCCTACATCGTGGCGGCCAGCCGCACGCCGATTGGCAAATCACACCGCGGTTTCTTCCGCAATACCCGGCCCGATGACCTGCTGGTGGCGGCCATCCAGGCGGCGCTGCGCCAGGTGCCGGGGCTGGACCCGGCGGCCATTGAAGACGCCATCGTGGGCTGCGCCATGCCCGAAGGCGAGCAGGGCATGAACATCGCCCGCATCGGCGCCTTGCTGGCCGGCCTGCCCAACAGCGTGGGCGGCATCACCGTGAACCGCTTTTGCGCGTCTGGCCTGAGCGCGGTGCAAATGGCCGCCGACCGCATCCGCGTGGGCGAGGCCGACGTGATGATCGCTGCGGGCTGCGAGAGCATGAGCATGGTGCCGATGAGCGGCAACAAGCCCTCGTTCAACCCCGCTATTTTTGACAAAGACGAAAACATCGGTATCGCCTACGGCATGGGCCTGACTGCCGAAAAAGTGGCCAACCAGTGGAAAGTGAGCCGCGAGGCGCAAGATGAATTTGCGCTGCAATCGCACCTCAAGGCTTTGGCGGCCCAGCAGGCCGGTGAGTTCACTGACGAGATCACGCCGGTTGACGTGGTGGACCGCTCGCCCAACCTGGCCACCGGCGAGGTCAACCACAAAACCCGCAGCGTGAGCCTGGACGAAGGCCCACGCGCCGAGACCACGCTGGCCGCGCTGGCCAAGCTGCGCACGGTGTTTGCCGCCAAGGGCAGCGTGACGGCGGGCAATAGCTCGCAGACCAGCGACGGCGCGGGCTGCCTGATCCTGGCCAGTGAAAAGGCCGTAAAGCAGTTCAACTTGCAGCCGCTGGCCCGGTTTGTGAGCTTTGCGTCGCGTGGCGTGCCGCCCGAGCTGATGGGCATCGGCCCTATTGCCGCCATCCCGGCCGCGCTCAAATCAGCTGGCCTCAGCCTGGCTGATATGGGCTGGATTGAGCTGAACGAGGCCTTTGCCGCCCAGGCGCTGGCTGTGATGGGCGCGTTGGGCTTGAACCCCGATGTCGTCAACCCGATGGGCGGCGCCATTGCGCTGGGCCACCCGCTGGGTGCCACCGGCGCCATCCGCGCGGCCACGGTGGTGCACGCGCTGCGCCGCCACCAGCTGAAATACGGCATGGTCACGATGTGCGTGGGCACCGGCCAGGGTGCTGCGGGCATCTTTGAGCGAGTCTGATTTCGGCATTGAAGCGGCCCTGCAATCGAGACGCCCAAGATCTGCGCCGGGCCTTGAGCGCAGCAACCATCAGGAGACAACATGAGCATCAAAACCGCCACCCACAACGGCGTGGCCACGATTGAAATGGCCAGGCCCGAGAAGAAAAACGCGCTGACGCAAGCGATGTACACCGCCATGGCCGACGCCTTGATCGCGGCCCATGCTGACAACAGCGTGCGCGCCGTGCTGATCACCGGCCAGCCGGGTTGCTTCACCTCGGGCAATGATCTTGAAGACTTCATGCAGCGCCCACCGCAGGGCGCCGATTCACCGGTCATCCGCTTCATGCACGCTTTGCTGGACATCGACAAGCCGGTGGTCGCCGCCGTCACCGGCGCGGCGGTGGGCATTGGCACCACCATGCTGCTGCACTGTGACTTGGTCTACGTCAGCGACGAAGCCCGGCTGGCAATGCCGTTTGTGAGCCTGGGTCTGGTGCCCGAGTTCGCCAGCAGCCTGTTGGTGCCGGCGCTGCTGGGCCATGCCAAGGCGACTGAAAAGCTGATGCTGGGCGAGCCGTTTTCAGGCAGCGACGCGGTGGATTGCGGCATCGCCAATGCCGTGCTGCCGGCCGGCGAGGTGGTGAGTCACGCGCGGCGCATGGCCGAGCGATTCAACGCGCTGCCGCCCGGCGCCGTGCAAGAAACCAAACGCCTGATGCGAGCGCCTTTGCGTGCGCAGGTCAAAGAGGTGATGGCCACCGAGGCGGCGCTGTTTGCCCAGCGTCTGCGCAGCCCCGAGGCCATGGCGGCGTTTCAGGCCTTCTTCCAGAAGCGCAAGCCTGATTTCAGCAAGTTCTGACTTGCCTTTTGCCAACGTCTAGGAGACCCCCATGGAACCCCGTTCACTCAAAGGCAAGACTCTGCTCATCACCGGTGCCTCGCGTGGCATTGGCCTGGCCATCGCCGTGCGCGCCGCGCAGGACGGCGCCAACATCGTGCTGCTGGCCAAAACCGTGGAGCCCAACCCCAAGCTGCCGGGCACGCTGGCCAGCGCGGCCGAGGCCGTCATGGCGGCTGGCGGCCAGGCGCTGCCAGTGCAAACCGACATCCGCGACGAAGACGCCGTGGCGCGCGCGGTGCAGGCTGCTATGGCGCGCTTTGGCGGTATCGACATCGTCATCAACAACGCCAGCGCGATCAGCCTCACGCCCACGCCGGCCACGCCCATGAAGCGCTTTGATCTGATGATGGGCGTGAACGCACGTGGCACTTACTGCGTCACCCAGGCCTGCCTGCCCGAGTTGATCAAGGCGGGCGCTGCGGGCCGCAACCCGCACGTGATGAACATGTCGCCGCCGCTGAGCATGAAGGATCACTGGTTTGCGCCGCACGTGGCCTACACCATGGCCAAATATGGCATGAGCATGTGCACGCTGGGCCATGCGCGCGAGTTCAAGCGCCACGGCATTGCCGTCAACAGCCTGTGGCCACGCACGGCGATCAAAACCGCTGCTTTGCAGATGATCCCGGGCATCGACACCGACAAGTGCCGCACGCCCGAGATCCTGTCGGACGCGGCCTACTTGATATTGACCAGCGATGCCAAGACCATCACCGGCAACTTTTTCATCGACGACGAATTGCTGGCCCAGCATGGCGTGACCAACTTTGACCACTACGCCGTGGTGCCGGGCACCACCGATTTGATGCCTGACTTTTTTGTCGATTGACGCTTGAACGAATTGTGGCCTGGGCCGCAGCCCATTCACACCATCAGGCCGCCGCGATCATCGCGGCGGGGATGGTGTGGTTTTGGCCACCACGCTGCGCGATCTTGAGCGCGCCCACCTGGTTGCCCAGCGCCACGCAGCGCGCCAGCGGCCAGCCCTGTGACAAGCCGTGCAGCAGCGCGCCGCGGAAGGCATCACCACAACCCGTTGGGTCCAGCACCTCGGTGGCCACCACGCCCGGCACGTGCGTGGGCACGCCGTTTTGCCACAGGTCGCAGCCGTGCGCGCCCAGCGTCACGATCACGCCTTGCAGGTTGGGTTCCATCGAGAGGGCTTCGAGCGACACGCCCAGGCGCTCGCAGAGCATGTGGCCTTCGTAGTCATTGACCGCTACCCAGGTGGCTTGGCTGGTGAAGCGGCGCAGGTCGTCGCCGTCAAACATTGGCAGGCCCTGGCCGGGATCAAACACAAACGGGATCTTGGCGGCGGCAAGTTGCTCGGCGTGGCTGATCATGGCGTCGCGGCCGTCGGGCGCGATGATGGCCAGCGTGATGTCGCTGCGATCTGGCGGCACTTTGGTTCCGTGCGCCAACTGCATGGCGCCGGGGTGGAACGCGGTGATCTGGTTGTTGTCCTGGTCAGTGATGATGAAGCACTGCGCCGTGTAGGTTTCTTGGGCGTAGAGCACTTGTGAGGTGTCCAGGCCCCAGCCTTTGAGGCGTGCCAGGTAGTCGCCACCATCGTTGCCCAGGGCGGCCATCACCAGTGGCGCGCCGCCCAGCAAATTCAGCGTGTAGGCGATGTTGCCGGCGCAACCGCCAAACTCGCGCCGCAGGGTGGGCACCAAAAACGACACGTTCAGGATGTGCACTTTTTCGGGCAGGATTTGCTGGGCAAAGCCGCCCGGAAAATTGGTGATGGTGTCGAAGGCAAGCGAGCCGCAGATCAAAACTGACATGGTATTTTTGCCAGCCCTCGTGGGGCCGGGGTTGAGGTCAATGGGGACCGGAAGGAACGTGGGAGAAAACGAAGCTAACGTGGATTTGCAGCGGAAATTGGGTCACGGGATCAGGGGTAAAACAGCTCCACCGTGTAGCCATCCACCTGCTGCTCGCCGGTGGACATCAATACCGTGATCGGCAATTCCTGGCCGGCCTGAAGCACGGTTTGTGTCAAGCCCAGATCGGCCGCTGTCAAGACGCGGCGACTCAGTGGCTTGCCCTGGCCGTCATTGAGCACCAAGTCCAGCGCGGGCATCAACAGCGCGGTGTCGGCGCGGTTGTGCATCACCAGTTGAAGTTGGTAGAGCGGTGAACCATCGAGCCGGTTGAGGCCCGAGCTGTCAACCGATAGCAATTCAATGCGGCGCAGCGGCTGCACGGTGCAAGCTGCCAGGCGGCACAGGGCCTGCAGCGCGGGCGCGGCGGCGGGCACGTGGGCGGCCAGCGTATCGCGCCACACCAGAGCCAACTGCGCCATCACCAGCCCGGCCAGCAGCAGCACGCCCGCGCTCAGGGCCGCGCGCATGGCGGGCCGCTCCAGCTTGGCGCGGCGCTCGGCGGCGCGCATGAACGAGGGCTCGGCGGGCTCGGTGGCGGCGGTGGCAGCGGCACTGGCCACCGTTGCAGCGGCAACAAGTTCAGGTGGCGCGGCGGCCAGATCGGCGCCACGGCTGGGCGCGAGGTGCACCAGTTCGTCAAGGCCCAGTGGTTCAAGGTCAGCCATGCTGGACGGCGTGTGCAGCAGAGGCTCGTGGCGTTGGTTGGCGTCGGCGTCAGGCCAAGGCATGGAGGCGCTGTCAAAACGCGGCTCCAGCCGGTCCAGAGCCGCAGGCGAGCGGTCATGGACCGCAGACGATGGATCATCAACCGAAGGCGTCCAGTGGGCTTGCGACGGCCCCCAATCGGCGGGTGGCGCTGTTGGCGCCTGCGCTGAGGGCGGAAACGCGGGCCGTGCCGAGGTGTCCGCCCCTGGCTGTGCTGATGGGTGCCCAGGATTTTGCGCCGGCAGCGGCGCCGGGGCGCTTGCCGGCTCGGGCCAGGGCTCGGCAGGGCTATCAAAATCCCGAGCCCGGCGCGCCGTGTCGGCAACCAGGTCGGCCGCGCCACTGTCGAGTGCCTCGTCCAGGCTCAGGTGCACGGCCTGGCCGGTGTCGATGTCAAACAGCACGTCAACGGCGTTGAACACGCCGTCGCAGCGGCCACAGCGCACCCAGCCCTCAGACACGCGCAACTGGTCGCGCACGACGCGAAACACCGTGTCGCAGGATGGGCAGCGGGCGGCCAGGGTCATGGGCGGGCGCGCGGTTTGGCGTGGGCGTTGGCGCGGTGAGGGGCGGTCATGCGGCCAGGATCATGCCACGCGATGCCCAGACGCTCAGGCGCCCGGATCTCAGGCCACGCGCTGAGCGGTCATGAGGATCCAGCCGTCTTCGGTGTCGCTCACTTCAAGTGCTAGCCAGGGCGCATAAGCGGCCTTCAGCTCGTCGGCCTGCCGATCCAGAATGCCGGCCAGCACCAGGTGGCCGCCGGGCGCCAGGTGGCCCACCAACAGCGGCGCCAGCAGCTTGAGCGGCGTGGCCAGGATGTTGGCCAGCACCAGCGGATAGGCGCCGCTGGCTTTGTCGGGCAAGCCTGCGTTCAGCGCCACGCCGTTGGCCTGGGCATTGGCCTCGGTGGCCACCACGGCGGCTTCGTCGATGTCCACCGCGTCAATGCCGCGCGCGCCAAACAAGGCCGCGCCAATGGCCAGGATGCCCGAGCCACAGCCGTAGTCGAGCACGCGGTGCCAGGTGGGCGCCAAGCTTGCCGCCTGGCGCGCCGTCCAACGCAAGCACATGCGGGTGGTGGGGTGCGTGCCGGTGCCAAACGCCAAGCCCGGGTCGAGCCGGATGATCTGCCTGGCCTGCGGCGGGGCCTGATGCCAGCTGGGCACGATCCAGAAGGTGTCGGTGATCTCGACGGGCGCAAATTGCGATTGCGTCAGGCGCACCCAGTCTTGATCGGCCACCTCGCGCAGCGCCAGCACGCCCATGTCGGCGGCCCAGTCTTGCGCGCGCAGCAAGGTGGCGGCGTCGGTGGCCAGCGCCTCGGTGGCAAACAGCGCGGTGACATCGGAGCGCTGCCAACCGCCTTTGGGCACGGGCATGCCGGGCTCGCCAAACAGCGCTTGCTCCTCAGTCGTGCCGGCGTCGGCGTCGGCCACTGAAACGCTCAGCGCGTCCAGCTCGTCCACCAGCGCCTCGGACACCGCTTCAACCAGCGTCTCGGGCAGTCGCAAGACCAATTCATGCATGGGATTCAGGGCTCATGAGAAACAAACGCCGGGCCGCCCCAAGTGCTTCTCCTCCCCCTCGGGGGGGCGGGCGCCGTATGGCGGCGGCCTTGGGGGCGCATTCAGCGCTTGTGGCGCTCAAGCCAGCCTTCAAGGTAATGAATGCTGGTGCCGCCTTCAATGAACTTGGCGTCGGCCATCAGCTCGCGGTGCAGCGGGATGTTGGTGTTGATGCCTTCAACCACGGTCTCCGACAGCGCCGACCGCATGCGGGCCAGCGCCTGCTCGCGGGTGTCGGCGTGCACGATGATCTTGCCGATCATCGAGTCGTAGTTGGGCGGCACGACGTAGTTGGTGTAGGCGTGTGAATCCACCCGCACGCCCGGGCCACCCGGCGGGTGCCACATGGTGATGCGGCCCGGCGATGGCGTGAACTTGTAGGCGTCTTCGGCGTTGATCCGGCATTCGATGGCGTGGCCACGCATCTGGATTTGCCGCTGTGTGAACGGCAGTTTTTCATTGGCCGCCACGCGGATTTGCATCTGCACGATATCGATGCCCGTCACCAGCTCGGTCACCGGGTGCTCTACCTGCACGCGGGTGTTCATTTCTATGAAATAAAACTCACCGTCTTCGAACAGGAACTCGAAGGTGCCGGCGCCCCGGTAGCCGATCTTTTTGCAGGCCGTGGCGCAGCGGTCACCGATGCGCTCAATGACGCGGCGCGGGATGCCGGGCGCGGGCGCTTCTTCGATCACTTTTTGGTGGCGGCGCTGCATCGAGCAATCACGCTCGCCCAGCCAGACGGCGTTTTTGTGCTCGTCGGCCAGCACCTGGATCTCGATGTGGCGCGGGTTCTGGAGAAATTTTTCCATGTACACGGCGGGGTTGCCAAACGCGGCGCCCGCCTCGGTGCGCGTGGTCTGCACCGCGTGCAGCAGGGCGGCTTCGGTGTGCACCACGCGCATGCCCCGCCCACCACCACCACCCGAGGCCTTGATGATCACCGGGTAACCAATGGCGCGCGCCGCTTGCACGATGGCCTTGGGATCGTCGGTCAGCGCGCCCTCGGAGCCCGGCACGCAAGGCACGCCGGCCTTGATCATGGTTTGCTTGGCCGACACCTTGTCGCCCATCAGCCTGATGGATGCGGGCGTAGGGCCGATGAAGGTGAAGCCGCTTTTTTCAACGCGTTCGGCAAAGTCGGCGTTTTCGGATAAAAAGCCGTAGCCCGGGTGGATCGCCTCGGCGTCGGTGACCTCGGCCGTGGCGATGATGGCCGGCATGTTGAGGTAGCTCAGCGACGACTGCGCCGGGCCGATGCACACCGCTTCGTCGGCCAGCTTGACGTATTTGGCCTCGCGGTCGGCTTCGGAATAAACCGCCACCGACTTGATGCCCATCTCGCGGCAAGCGCGCTGAATGCGAAGGGCGATCTCCCCTCGGTTCGCGATCAGTATTTTTTTGAACATGGCGCGTGAACCGCCCGTCACTCAACAACAAACAAGGGCTGGCCGAACTCAACCGCCTGGCCGTCGGTCACCAAAATCTTGGTGACCGTGCCGCTCTTGTCGCACTCGATCTCGTTCATGATCTTCATCGCTTCGACGATGCAGATCGATTCGCCTTCTTTCATGGTCTGGCCGACATCGCCCAAGGGCTTGGCGCCCGGGCTGGCGGCACGGTAAAACGTGCCCACCATCGGTGATTTAACGACGTGGCCGGTTTCAACCGGTTCGGCGGCGGGCGCCAATGCAGCGGGCGGAGCCGCTTGGGGCGCACCCGTTGCCATCATCGGGTTGGCATTCATCATCATCATGGGCATCTGGGTCGTGCCCACCAAACCTGCCTTGACGATGCGAACCTTGCCTTCTGCTTCGGTGATTTCCAATTCGGAAATATTGGACTCTGACACCAGGTCGATCAGTGTCTTTAGCTTGCGCAGATCCATGGGGTTATCTCCTAGTTGTCTGGGCCCTTGGGCCGATGGGCGGACGGGGCGGGTCACGAATTGACCTTGCCGTGATCAGGACCGTTCCAGCCCGGCTGTTGGTTGCTATTGCAGCCTTCAGCCGTCAAAGTGCGTGAATTGTGTCACAGGCAAAAAATGAGGCGTCGGGTTGGCCGAGGTACGGGTTATTTTTGGTGGCCCGATAAAATCGCAGCAGATCATGTGACGTTTTTGAGCGATTGACGGGCGTTGGTGCAACTTATTGGTAAGTTGCCTTCTTAATGCTCAAGCGACGCGGCTTTGAGGATTGGCTCAAGCCTTGTTCGCCCAGGCCGCCAATTCGGTGAAATTTGTTTCACCGAGCTTGCGTTGCAACACCTGACCTTTGGCATTGATCATCACGCTGAAGGGCAAACTGCCTTGCGCATTGCCCAGGCTGCGAACCAGTTCGGTGCCGTCCAGCCCGGCCAGGCCGATGGTGAAACCCACTTTTACGCGGCTCAAAAATTCACGGACGGGCGCCGCGCCGTCGATGGCGAGGCCCAGCACCTGCCAGCCTCGGGGGGCAAATTCGCGATGAAAACGGTCGATCTCGGGCATTTCACGCACGCAGGGCGCGCACCAGGTTGCCCAAAAGTTGATCAGCAGCGGTTTGCCTCGCAGGCCGGCCATGACCAGTTCGGGCCCGTCGGGCTGCACCAGGCGCAGGTTCCACAGGGCGTCCAAGGCGGATGACGGTCCGGGTGGCGCGGCTGTTGACGAGGCGTTGTTCGTGGTGCCAAAGCCGTCTGCGGGGGCCGGGGCTTGTTGTCGCCACCAGGCCAGGCCCACGCCGGCCAAGGCCGCGCCGCCAGCCACCCCGACCGTCAGTAATTTGCGGCGCAAGCGGGGCTTCTCAAGCGGCGACGCGGCGGTCATGTGGGGTCGGGTTCCGGGTTGATCAGCCGCCGCAATGCGCTGGCGTCACCCCGCCAACTGCGCCCGCGGGCATCGGGCTTGAGGGCGCCACGCAAGTCGTCGTGGTCCTGGATGGTCAGGTGAACGGTCACCCAATCGTCCAGAGCCTTGCAGCGCTCGGCCACGCTCAGCACGTCAAACTGGCCGCCTCGCGCGTTGGGCCGGCTGCCAACGTCGTAGTCAATACGGTGGTTGAGCAGTGCAATTTCGGCGGATTTGGCGTCGTCGCAATACAGATTGAGGTGGATCGCCGATAGCCGGGTGGCCGTGCCCCGCCATACCGCGCCCGCCAGGTGCGGCCTGAACTCGGCCAGCCGGTCCATCCAGGTCAGCGCAATTTGGCGCAGCAGGCGCAGCTCCTTGGGCTGGGTCTCGGCGCAAAAAAGTGCCAGGTACTCGCGCACTTCGTCTTCGACTTGTTCGTTGCTTGGCAGGGCGCCTTGTCGGCCACCGTGGCGGCCCAATGTGGCGGCGGCTTTGCGCTTGGCGCCGGCGTATTCCATGCCTTCGTCCACCACCAGCCTGGCGGCGGTGGCGGCAATTTCGTCAGCAAGCGATGCACCCATGGGGATGATTGTAGAAAGCGGCGCCCGCCCTGGCGGCACGCCGGGCATTGGGGTGCCAGGCATGGCGCGGATCATGGGATGTCCACCGCAGACATGCGGCTCACGATGGTGGCCGCACGCTGGGCCAGATAGGGCGAGCCGGGCGCTTTTTCAAAGCGTTTTGGCGCCGGCAGCATCACCGCCAGCCGGGCGGCAGACACGGCATCCAGGCGCGCGGCGTCGACGTGAAAGTAGTGACGGGCGGCGGCCTGGGCGCCAAACACGCCCTCGCCCCACTCCACGTTGTTGAGGTAGATCTCCAGGATGCGCTGTTTGGACAGCAGGGCTTCGAGCGTGAGGGTGAGCACAAACTCCTGGGCCTTGCGAATTGCCGTGCGCTCGCCCGACAAAAACAGGTTTTTGGCCAGTTGCTGGCTGATGGTGGAGCCACCCACCACCTTGGGCTCAAGTTTGGGCTTGGGCTTGCTGATGCTGGTTTTGGCGCCCTTGGCGGCTTGCTTTTTGTCGAGTTGGGCGTTGCGTTTTTCGGCGCGGGCCTGGGCGCGCTGGTTTTTGTCCCAGGCTTGCTCCAGCGCATCCCACTCAACGCCGTTGTGGTCGACAAAACCGGCGTCCTCGCTGGCGATCACGGCGCGCATCAGATTGTCGGCAATGGCGTCGTAGTCCACCCAATCCTGGCGCCAGGCGATCTGGTGTTTCTCGACCAGCAGCCGCCAGGCTTCGCTGCGCTGAAAACTGGTGGACTGCGGCGCCACCACCGCCATCAGCGCGATGCGGGCCATGAAGTACAGCTGCAATGAGGCCGTGCTGAGCAGCAGCAAGGCCAGCCCGCGCAGCGCGTGGCGGCGCAGCGCTTGGCCGGCTTGGGTGCGGCGCTTGGCCGCGTCGCCCGCCATGGCTTGGGGCTTCAGGCCTGCCGGGCAGGTTGCGCCAAACGCGCCAGCCGGTGCCGAAGCGCCGCCAGCACGGGCGCGGTGTCGGGCATCACGCCGCGCCACAGCGCAAACGCGCCAGCGGCTTGCTCGACCAACATGCCCAGGCCGTCTCGTGCCGTGGCGCCATGGGCGTGGGCCCAATCCATGAAGTGCTGGGCGGGGGGGCCGTACATCAAATCGATCGCCAGCGTGCCGGGCTTGAGCACCGTGGCCGCCACTGGCACTGGCGCACCGCTCAGGCTGCTGGCGCTGCTGTTGAGCACCACGTCAAAGCGCTCGCCGCAGTCCATCAGGGGGCGGGCGCTGATCATTGCGCCATGGGCGGCGGCCCAGGCCTGATGGCGCTGCACCAGGGCTTGAGCCTTGTCCAGCGTGCGGTTGGCCACGGTGACCGACGCGATGCCGGCCTCGATCAGCGGCCCCAACACCCCGGCCGCCGCGCCACCGGCGCCGATCAACAACACTTTTTTGCCTGCTAACGACACGCCAGCGCAGGCTTGAATGTCGCGCACCAGCCCCGTGCCGTCGGTGTTGTCGGCAAACCAGCCGTCGGCGTCAAAACGCAGCACGTTGGCGGCCTGGGCCAGGCTGGCGCGCGCGCTAACGTGCCGGGCCAGCGGCAGCACCTGGAACTTGAAGGGCACGGTGATGTTGCAGCCGCGCGCGGGTCCCAGGCCGGTGGCCGGGTTGGCGCTGTTGATGAAAGCCCGCACGGCGGCCTCAAAACCACCCGGCGGGCAATCAATGCGGCCATAGTCCAGCGCTTGCCCGGTCTGGCGGGCAAATTCAGCGTGGATGAAGGGCGATTGGCTGTGGGCCACGGGGTGGCCAAGCACGGCGTAGCGGTCAGGCGTTGACGGTTTCATGGTGCTTGGGTTTGTCGGCGTTGAGGGCTGCATCGGGGTCAGTTTCGGGCTCAATGGTGGCTGTTCTTGATGGTGGCCGCCATGCCCTCGTCCCGCGTGAACCGAAATTGCGACGTGACCACGACCTGGTCGGTTTGGCTGTGCATGGCGCTGCTGAACTCGCCAAAGGGTGCTGCGGCGCGCACGATGGCCACGGCGCGATGATCCAGGATCTTGTTGCCCGAGCCGGTCACCACCTCGGCGTCAAGCAATTTGCCTTTGGCGTCCACGGTGATGTTCATCGTCAGTTCGCCATACAGCTTCTGGCCCAGGTGCTGCGGGAAATCGGTGGTGCCGCGCTCCTCGATCCGGTGCTTGAGGCGGTCGTAGTACAGCGCGTACACCGCCTCGCGCGTGGCCGGGCTCACGTAACGTTTTTTGGGCTTGGCGCTCTCGTCATTGATGCGCGTCTCGATTTCAGCCAGCAGCTTGAGCATCTGGCGGCGGCGTTCTTCTTGGTCGCGCTCATCGGGCGTGCCCTTGTCGTGCGTTGGGTCCGGCGGGGGCAGCATGGCCATTTCACGGCGGATTTGCGCCAGCAGTTGTTGCTGCTGATCCTGCAACTGGTCAACCCGGCGGCGGGATTCGTCGCTGGCATTGCCCGTCTCCTCCAGCGCGGTGGCGGGCAAGGGCGACGTGGCGCGGTTGCCTACCGCCAGCTCGCCGCCACCGGCCAGCGAGGCCTGCGCAATGGCCTGGGCCTTGACGGGCATCTCGGTGGTGTGGGCGTTGACCAGGATCACGTCCAGCGGCGTGTCGCGAAACACGCGCTCAAAGCCGGCGGGATCCATGAAACGAAAACCCAGCAAGCCGCCATGCACGGCCAATGACAGGCCGAGCGCCCACTGCAGGGAGCGGTGTTGGCGCCAAGCCATGGCCAAGCTCAGTTTGGGGCGGCGGTGGCCGATGGCGGCTCGGCCGGCATGGCGGTGCCGGCTGGCGCCGTGGCAGCTGCCC